>NZ_LMUG01000031.1:0-18385 GCF_009766125.1 Acidisoma sp. S159 | reverse complement strand
GCAGGCTGTCCTCGGCGGCGTCTGAGGCCGGCCGACAGGTCGGGGGTGCCTTAGAGCGGCGGGGGAGCCTGGGGGCAGCCTGAGGCACGTTTTTGGCCTCCTGGCCTCGGTAGAGGGGTGTGATGCCCCCGGCGCCTCATTCACGCCGGGGGCACCGGAAGGCGGGCCTCGGCCGCCATGTGGCCGGAAGTAGACAGCCCCTGCGGTGGTAACCCGAGTTGGGCGCCTGCCACGGCGACCCAGGGCGCAGCCTAGCGGGCAGATTTCATCGCTAACTAGCTACAGTTAGAGAGAAATTCGGGCCGAGTTTGTGGTCGATAATCGCGGTTATCGAGCGCGCCGAGGGTGGCGAGGCTCGGAGGCTGTGCCGGAACTGCCCTGCGAGGATCACGGCATCGTCTCGATGTTTTATTAATTACGAAGTACGAGGCAGAATCTGGGAGGATTTTTCTGGCTTTGGCTGCGCGGGGGGGGGCGGAGGGGGTCCAACGCGGCGCTTTCACGGTGCTGCACTGGCCTGCAAAGTGCTGCCCTCACAATACACAATGATTTCAATAATTTAACCCAATCGAGTGCAGCAAGTGCAGCACCGTTCTTTAGGAGACTCCTAGAAACAGGAAAAACCCCTTCATTTTGGCGTTTATGGGGGGTCTCGGGCTGAGCCCCCACGCAGTTGCATGTATCGAAGCTCTATTTATATCCCCATACACTAGAAAAAAAGTCTAGGTGCTGCACTAATTTGAAAACTTGCAGTCTAGATTTACGAGTTTAGAGTGCAGCACCACTAAAAAGTGCTGCACCTAGTGCTGCACTCTCGCGTCTCATCTTGCGAGAAAGCTCACGCTGAGGACACGAGCTTTGCCAAATTTTCTTTTCCAAAGTGCTGCACTCGAGTGCTGCACTCGGTCTGAAAACTCGGTGTTTTTTACCCCTCATTTTGAAAAGACGCTGATTTTCCCCTCAGAACCTTTTCTTTTTCCGTCCGATCGGCACCACCGTCGCGGTCGCCGCCTCGGGCGGTCTCACCGTCGCCTTCGGCCCCGGCCGCCACGTGGTCACCCCATTGGATCGGTAGGGCTCCCAGCCCAGCCGGATCATGATCGCGCGGATGCGGTTCATAACCGCTGTGCCGATGTGCCCTTTGTCTAAATCCGTCGCGTTCTGAGCGATGTTCATGAGGGTCAGCAGCCTCGGGATATACCCTGGGGCCACGCTTTCACCCCAAGTCTGTAGTTTCTCGATAACCTCCCCCTGCCACGCATCCTCCTCGAAGCGCCCCTCCTGCTCGGGCACGATCCACCGCTTCTCGAATTCCCGATCGGGCCAGCTCGCCTCGCCCGCTTGGTACATCACCATGGCCTCGGCAAAGAGTTGGTCGCGATCCCGCGTGAGCCCCTCGGTATCGATGATGTTTGATACCTTCACGGGCCAAAAGCGCCGCGCGCCGGTCGCGTCTTTCAGATAGGTCGCGTTATTCGTCGTGCCGAGAAAGACATTCTGGCGCGGCTGAAGGACGTTCTTGCGGCCATAGGCTGGCCGATAGTCTTCCGTCCGCCGCGTGATGAAGGCTTTCAAGGTCTCGACATCGGGCTTCCGAATGCTGTCCAGCTCTGCCAGCTCGGTCAGCCACTTCCCTATCAGATATTGCGAGGCGTCCTTGTGATGGATGGGAGGCAGATGGTCGCCTGCCCACTCCCCCGCGAGAACGCGGCAGAGCGTCGATTTCTGATCGCCCTGAGTGCTTTCAAGCACCATGACATAATCGCTCTGGCAGCCGGGCTCGAAAACCCGCCGCACCATCGCGATCAAGAACATGCGGCCGATAGCCGCGAGATACTCAGGCGGACCTTCGGCGCGAAGATAGGCTTGCAGCCACCCCCCTGCCCGTTTCTTCCCATCCCATTTCAACCCGTTGAGCCAATCGCGTACGGGATGATATCGGCGCTCATATGCGCACTGGGTGATGGCCGTGCGTACCGTCTCTAAGGAGATACGGGGTAAGGATCCATGCCGCTGGATCCACGTTGTGACAGTCACTGCATCCCGATCGGCCTCCCGTCGTGGAAAACCCTCATCTTTCTCACCCGGCAGTGCGCGGACTACCACGGGCTCGCAAATCATCTCGTCATAAGCAAAACAACCCCGCAGCGCGGGCGCGCCGCGCAGCGCCACTAGTGCATTGTCAAGATTAGTGTAGGGGCCGTTTTTGCCGATGTCATAGTCGCGCATCCAATCATGCGGGCCTTCAGTATCCTCCTCCGTGTCATCGGCAAGCTTGGTCAGCTGCTTCGCCGTGCCGCCGCGCTCGATCCAGTCCCAGACATCCTCTTTCAACCCGAGATCCGGCAGCTGCACGATGCGAACCTTGGCACCGACGCGGCGCAATTCCACCGCCATACCTTTCGCGTGAGCGAGCCCCGTCTCATCATTGTCGGGCAGGATCACGACATCCCCGCCCGCAAAATACTGCGCGTATTCCGGCTTGAATTTCTTTGAGGGCTTGCCGGGCTTCGGCTTCACTTCCCCGCCCGGCGAGCACGTCGCAGTGAGACCGAGACTGCACACACGATCGGCCCCCTTCTCTCCTCCCGCGATGTAGACGCGGCGGCCTTCCTTCACCGCCTTGAGAACCTCGGGCAAGTGATAGGGGAAGAGCGTTACCCCCTTCGTGTTCCAAATCCACCCGCCGCTCGGCCCAGGCCGGCGCTGGGGGAAACCTTTGGGGTCGAGACGCACCACCTGAAAGCGCAGCACACCCTCAGCATCGAAATAGTCGTACGCTGCGGCGATCTTGAAGGGCGGGCGCTTCTTTGACTTCGTTCCGAATGCCCCAGTCGCGGCATCCGGCTCTGGGTCTTGATCCGATGCGGCAGCAGCTTCGGGCTTAGCTCTCATCGTCATCACCCTCCGCGTCGTCAAAATACTCCTCGTCGTCGTCGTCGTCGTCGTCGTCGGGCAAGTAGCCGTTTTCTTTCAGGTACTCTTTCGCGCCGTCAGTGTCGGTGCCCAACTGGCGCTCGATCAGCTCCAGGACGCCGCCACCTTCGCCATTTTCGTGATCGTACCAGACCCCTTCCGAGGGTTTGACGCTTAGGCTGCCATAGGACCCGAAGCGCTTATCATCCGTGCGGCGGCTCAATGCGTCATTGTAGTTGTCGAGAAGCTCGTGAGCGACGGGCAGCAGTGCCGCACGCAGCGCCTTCCCGTACGTACTGGGTGGCGTCGATGCGGCGGCCTCCGGCGCGTAGCGCTCCTTTGGTGCGACGCCGGCAAACTGTGGGCCGGTCACACTTAGGAGCTTTAAGAGCGTCTCCTTGCTCACCATCACCGCACCCGGCGGCGTCGTCACTACGTGGTCGAAAGTGAGCGCGAAGTAGTGGCGGCCTAGATGAACCTCGATCGCGGATGGGTGGTGGCCGCCACTTGGGTGTTTGAACGGCTTCGACCATTGCGTGCCCATGGCCTCGCGCAGCTCGGGCAACCACGTCGGATCGTACAAGAAATACAACTTGCAGCCTGTCTCTGACGGGCTGATTTCGGCATAGGTGCCGAACGCGGTCAGAATTTCGTCGGCCCAGTCGCTGAAGTGCAGGAGATTGGGGTCACTCTCGTCGGGTGTCATGCAGCGATCCAGATCGATGCCGCCGATCGCGAAGTTTTTGGTGAGGGTGAAAAGCTCGATGCCGATACCGCCACCCTTCCCATGCTTTGCCATCAGCGCCGGGGCCGAGGCTCTGGCAACCTCAAGCATTCCCCAGGTGGTAGGGTCGTCGGCCCGCGCCTTCACGCGGCCTCCTGTGCCCGGTTTGTAGGGCACTTTTATAAGTCGCTCTTTGCCCGTCTTCAGATTGATGCTGGGCTCATTGATCCAGTTGACGAAGATGGGCAGGGGGATTTTCTCAATCCGGATGCTTTGCGGATTGATGACAGGCTCCGGCTTTTCGGCCGCAGTTTTCCCACGGCCACTTTTCTTGGCCTTTTTAGCAGCTGACATACGCAAAAGCGCCTTCCAATCGTTGAGCGCGATTGCAATCGGCCGAGACCGGGGCTATATGTAAGTCGTACTGTCTTACTTATAGCCTTTCGGAGCCCGGGCGCGATCGCACGCGCGCCGGGTTTCTTATGCTTGAGCGGTTGGCGGGTAATTCATCGATAGGGTCTCTGGTCAAAGGGGATGGGAGTCTGCGCGCTCGGCCCCCGCGCTAACTAGGTGCAGTTAGGGGGAAATCTCGGCGAGTTGGGTGTCGGCGAGATACCTCATCGCCTCGATCAGCTTCTCGCCTTGTTGCTCAAGGGGTAACGCGTCAAATTCCTCACCCAATGAGTCGCGGTAATGGTTCAAGGCAGTGCCGGACATGCCGCCACCATCGCCGGTCATGCATTTCTCCCGCCACCCCTTCACGGTTGTGGCTGTGATTGGGGCTCGCTTATGGTCTTTTAGCGTAGCCACCCTTTTGTACCGAGCGTGCTGCAACTCCTTCGCTACGCGTTCGGCGGCCATAAGCACGCGCGGTTTTTTGGATGCACTCTTCGCGAAACACGTGCAAGCGCGAGCCGCGAAACCACGAATTGCATGGACAACGCCACTGTTCGAATTCGGGCCGCCCTTGGCGACTTTCCGCCGCTGGAACATCGGCGATACCGCCCGCCCCTCTCTGACATCACGCAGGCGCACGGCGGTTTTGACAAGCACCGTTAGAGGACTGGGCTTTTCGACCACTAGCCCCAGGACCGTGCAGATTTGCAGGATCATTCGCTCGGCCTGCTCGTTCTCGTCTGACGTATCCTCCTGGATCTCCGAGAGGTTCACGATCATCTCGACAAACAGGGGAACTAAATCGTCCCTGTTAAAGATGCGATGGTACGCGGCGGCGAGCCGCGCGTCTCTATTGTCGGGGGACAGCTTGGCGCTCATCACACCCCGCTCTTGCGAAGGATTGGGCGCGGCTTGCCGCCGTGCGATTTTTCTTGAGGCGCCGTGCGAAGTTGCATCGCGCGGCCCTTCCATCTTATCGCGTCGAGGTTCATTAGCTCCGCATCGATCCAATCCGCGTCGCCGTCTGAAATCTGCTCCTCGGGCGAGTAGCGAGGGGTGGTCACCATCACGCGGCCCTCTTGGCGCTGCTGTGCGCCTTCGGCGCCTCGGCCGGCTTCTTGATCGGCTGCATCGGCCGGATGACCGGCCCTGCCGCGTTCTGCTCGGCGACCCAGGCGGCGACATCCCGCCAGACGTAGCAGCGGCGCCATTTGCCATCGATCGGGCTCTGCCGTTGGACGCTCTTAGGCCCCCGCTCTTGCCGGTACAACTCGGCCAGCCCCCAGGAGGAGATCGGGCGCCAGCGCGCGCTCAACACCACGGCGGTTTGGTCCTGAGTCAGTATCTCCCCCGGCTCGGGCTCGATCGCGAAGCGGGCGGTTGAGTCTAAAAGTTTATTTTTCATCGTTTCCCCCTCGGTGAAGTAGGCTAGAATAACTTTCTAGGACAATCTGTCCTGAATTACTGAGAAGAATGTCGTAGTAACTTTGTATAGCAAACGAGTACTAGGAATGGATGGTATATACGACGAGAGTACTTTATCAAGTGGGTTGTTTACTGTCTCGCGGAGGGGGAAGGAAGGAGTCAGGCATGGGCCGCAGTGCCCTTCACGACGCCAAGGCGTCTTGGCGTCAGCACGTCTCCCTTGCTTACGCAAGGGCGCCATGACACCATGGCGTCATGAAGGTCCTCACATTCCTTTCTCAGAAGGGCGGCAGCGGGAAAACCACGCTCGTGGTGCATGCCGCCGTCGCGGCCCATGAGGCCGGGCATCGGGTAGTGGTGATCGACACCGACCCGCAGAAATCCGCCGCAGGGTGGAGCGAGGCGCGCGAGGCGGAGGAGCCCCAGGTGATCCCCGTAGCCCCCTTGGAATTAGCCGAGGTGCTGAAGGCGGCGCGGGCAGACAAGATGGACTTCACCATCATCGATACCGCGCCCCATGCTGCCCCTGAGGCGGCGCGGATCGCGCGGGCCTCAGACTTCGTGGCGATCCCCGTCCGACCTACGGCCTTCGATCTGGCAGCCGCTGGGAGTGCCGCCGCGATCGTGAAGGCCGCCAAGGTCAAGGCCGGCTTCGTGCTGTCCGCCTGCCCTTTCAGAGCGCCAGAGATCGCCGACACGCGGGCAGTGTTGGCGGAATACGGGCTGCCCGTGGCACCGGCCGAGATAACCGATCGCCGGGCCTTCTCCCGCGCCATTGCGACGGGTCGGGCGGTTACCGAGTTTGAGAGCGACGGCAAGGCCGCCGAGGAAATCAGAGCCCTATGGGCATGGCTGAAGGAGCAAGCGAGATGACCAGTGCATTGGCGGACTACAAGAACAGGAAGGCGAAGGGGAAGACGGCCCCAGCCCCCTCCCCTGCCCCAGCTGCGACTGAAGAGGCCCTAAGCAACCGGCAACGGGCCAAGGGTGCGACCGTGGCCCTCACAGTGCGGGTCTCACGGGAGGATTGGCGGCGGCTGCATGACCTTGCCTTGGACATGGGCGTGAGCCTTCAGACGCTGGCAATTTGGGGGTTCTCCGCACTACTCGAAGAGAAGGGCTTACCTCCCATAAAGACGTATTGACGTCATGCCGCCATGGCGCCCATACGTCGTGAACTTCATTGGAGTTCAGGTTAATGGCGAAAAAAATCTTAACGGTTGAGGAAGCGATCCCCCGCGTGGAGCGCAAGATGCGGTCGATAGTGAAGAAGTGTCAGACGACCATCGAGGAGATCGGAGGGGTCCTTCAGCACGGCCGGGCTAACATGAGCGAGAAAGCGATTACCCAGGCTGAGGCTGAGATAGCGAGCCACGGCAGGATCGTTACGTACGCTAACTATGCCCTCGCCAATCTTCCAAGCGATCCCAGGGAGCGGTTGGACCGTCTCAAGGGTCACTTCGAAACCATCGAGAAGCTTGCCGAGGATGAGCGTGTTGAGGAGCTAGTGCTGGCAATTACTGCCAGGGCTTGATTGGTGGTTGGTGTCGTGACGCTAAGCCGCCATTGCGTCACGGCGTCATGACACCTCCGCTCAGGGCACCTGCTTCCGAGGGAAAGTCGTGGTTATGCTCGATCTGACTGAGACCCGCGCCCTTCAGACCACCCAAGAGACCGCCATTTTCGAGAGCCTCGCCGCCCATGCCGAGGCGGCCCGCGACGCCTATGCGAAGGCGACGGAGGCGGCCTTCAGGGCAGACACCCGGCTCTTCGCCGAGTGGTGCGCGGCGGCTGGGCTGGTGAGTTTGCCCGCCACGGGCGCGACCTTGGCCGCGTTCATTGATGCCATGGCGCTGGTGAAGAAGCCGGCGAGCATCCGGCGCTATTGCTCCTCGATCAGCCGCATGCACATCGCGGCGAAGCTCAGCAATCCCATGCAGACCGATGAGGCGCGGCTGGGCTTGAGACGGATGGGCCGCACGCACCCAGCTGGGCGAGCGCAGCGGCAGGCCGCACCGCTCAATCGAGCGCGGCTAGAGAAGCTCCTGGCAGTGGTGGGGCAGGGGCCGAGGGCGCTGCGCAATGCCGCACTCCTCTCGGTCGCCTATGACAGCCTCGCCCGTCAGAGCGAGCTTGCAGCGCTGCGAGTGGAGGATCTGACGATCGCGAGCGATGATAGCGGTACGATCACCATCCGCAGGTCAAAGACTGACGCCGAGGGTGTGGGGTCTGCTCGCTATCTTGGCCCCGATACCGTCCGCGCCGTCCTGGCATGGCTCGCGGCGGCTGGCAGCCCAGCCTCAGGCCCACTCTTCGTGAGCGTGTTGCGGGGCGAGAAGGTGACCAGCACAGCGCTCCGGGGCGCCGACATCGCGCGGCTCTGGAAGGAGCTTGGGGGCAGGGCAGGGCTCTCGGCCGAGGAGGTGGCGGCGATCTCTGGGCACTCGACGCGGGTGGGTGCGGCCCAGGATCAGGTGGCGGCCGGTATCGGTCTCGCGGAGATCATGGTCTCGGGCGGCTGGAAAACGCCTGAGATGGTGGCGCGCTATTCGCGCAATCTCGAAGCCAGGAGAAGCGGCAGCGCGAAGCTTGCAATCCTGCAAAACCGAGCTTGATTTCCGCTTGCCGTGCTCGAGGTGACAGGTAGGACTTCAGCCACTGAGGCCGGCGCCGATGCCTTCCGCATAATGGACAGTCAGCCGGCACAAGGGCGTGGAGACGGTGCGGGGCTATGTTCGCCGGGCCGATGCCTTCAAGGATCACGCGGGGCAGGCGTTTTTATGACTAGCCGCGTGAGTACACGCATTTCGGCTAATAACCCAACCGATGATGAACTTGACGACAAAGACAGGGCTTTCAGATAGTTAACCCATGTATGTTTGGTGCTCTTGACCTAAGGCGCTCCAAACATGGCCTTCCTAGTCCTCGTCTCGGTCGTGATGTTCGTTGTAACCATCATGATCGGTGCTGCGCGAAGGCATCCTCACTGGGGATGGCTTTTTCTCGTCGCGCTGTTCTTTTGGCCGGCCGCGCTAATCTGGGCGTGCTGCGGCGGGTACTCAAGTGACGATCCAGAGAGATATCTCTCGACCCGTGACCGTCGTGAGCTCGCACGGGCAACAGCGAGCGCAATGCGTGACGAGGCGGCAGCACTTCGTGCCGGACGCGATCAACGCATTCGGGAGCAGCGAGTAGCAGAAATCGAGACTCGTCAGCCAAACATGGCCGAGATAGAATATACCTATCGTCTGGACCGGCTTGGTCGCCGTGGCAGATGATTTGATTAGAACCAATCCATAGTCATTTGCATTTCCAAAAGAGGGATTATCCTCATGGTGCGTTTTTCCACTATCGCCGCCACGTTTCTGCTTTTGGTATCTGTACCAGCGTATGCTCAAAGCTATCCAACGGCACATCAAATTGATGTGGTTGGACACACCGTCGGCAAGATCATGCACGACAGCGGCATGAACGGCGTCTCCAAGTTCATCAGCATGTGTTACATCCAAGACTACAATGACAAGGCTAAATTGCGCGGCTGCATGTTGGCTGACCTCGTCGCACATGACCTAGATGCTGGCATGCGGATGATGTTTAAGTCGCAGACAGGAAATGACCCTGGACCTGCAACCCCATTCCTGTCTGCTTCAGCATGGGATACACGAGTCCAGATCTATGTGCCGCGTGTATTCGGCACTGTAGACGCTGCGCGAGACTATTTTTATGGACACGGGAATTCCGTGACGGAAGCTGAGAATGTCGTTAACCAATAGGCTGATTTCTGCACGAGACATCATGGTATTTCTGGCGAGCCAGGGGAGGCCGGATATCAGCTATTTCATTAACTCCACGCAGGCTACCATGTTCTTCATAATCTGATCCCAACCCCAAACTGGCATTTCAAAAACATCCGGGCCTCCGGCCGAGACTGAAATCATTGTTGCCTTCGAGATTGGTGGAGACATCTGTTCGATAAATTCTCTGCCAGGAATGTCGGCCATGATAATCCATTGCCCCGACGCGACCTGTTGTCGGCTTAAGACCCGCAGGTTCGCGATAGGCTGCCCATCGGCCATGACTTGGATTATGTTGTTGGTCGGGACGTTTGGTCCAATGTAATTCAGATAAAAGTGGCTGGTCGTATAGCCGAAGGCAAAACCAAACGAGTATTTTTCTAAATCCCCTCTACCCTTAGAGAGGATTGCGCAATATGACGAGCCGTCATTGGTCGGCATATGCATGACAGTCCATAGTCCGACTGTGGGCCACGCGTGAGCCTTAATCGGCGTCGCCGATGCGTTATAGACGTGGTTTGCCCGGCCAAAGGCAGATGCCTCATTGCGCACTGTCTGAGCACGAGCTGGTAGCCCGGCTGCCATCGCGGCCACCATAGCGACACTCAGCCATGCCCCGGGGTTTCTCATGCCGGAACCGTATCGGATAGCAGGAAGATTGCCAACCATAGGTTGCATTACGCTTGATCTCTTCGCGCTGCTCCATCGTGTCGCGGCGCGAGAGTAAGGACTAGAGCGGCGCCTTGCCGCTCGGGTAAGGCGACCGCCTCAGCCTTGGAGGGTCGCCGCCAAAACGTCAGCGACACCCACCACCGCCAGCATCAAGGTGACGGTGCAGGTGATCGACACGGCGAAGCGCCACCAGATGGGCGGCGGCTGCGGGATGGAGGTATCTGTCATGGGGCGCGGGGGATAGCAGGCGGCCTCGTCAGCACGGAAGGGGCTGGGTGGTGACAATCCCGCGAGACGGCGAGGAAGCGCCCGCAGAGCAGCCAATCCAATCCGTCAGTCACCCGTACGCACTAGACCACGTTCTCATTTTGTTCTCATGTCGGCCGGCATGCACCCGCCCGAGTTCCGCCAAGCGCACCACCTCTCCGACTGGCCCGAGTGCCACATCGAGGCGCAGTGCCCAGGGTGTAAGCGATCGACCACGGTGCCGACGCGGCTGCTCATGCAGCGCCACGGTGACATGCTGATCATGAAGGCGGTGAAGCGCTTCAGGTGCCAGAAGTGCCGGGTGCATGCCGCACCCGTCTTCCTCTGCGCCTCGCATCACCGGTCCTTCTGCTACGGGCCGGATCCAGACTGGGCGCTTGAGTTGGTGCCGGAACCGAGGGGCTAGGCCGCTACCGCGCTTCTAGGGGCTGCTAGGGAAGCCTCTTCCCCGCCTTCGCGCCAGTGAAAGAGCCAAGGGGGAACCCTCAGCTCTTCCGCGATGCTCGCCATGGTCGCGCCGAACGTCTGGCCCCAGGCAAAATTGTCGGCGAGCAAGAGGCTGACATAGTCAGTGGGCGCATTCACGTAGCGCATCAAGATGAGCTTACCGCGCCCTTCGATTTCGAAAGTCGCATACTCGTAATCATCCAAATCATCCTGACCGCGATAGAACTCTACACCCATATCATTCTTAAACCACATGATAGGCACATGAAGTTCTGCGATAGGGCTGAAGTCTGTTCCGGCTAGGCTTTCGGGACCTAAGCGGTTGATCATGATCATACCTGAGTATTTTTTATCCCCACTACCGGGATCGCCACAAAGCCATTAGGCTTCATTTGAACGCCGGCAGTCGTCTTAAGCCACCTAACGAGGGTCGGATGCGGATCGTCATGCGGCTTCACGTAAGTGTAGAACTCAATCCCCCGATCCGTCGAGGGCAGCGCGTTGCGGTAAGCTCTTACCGCCGGGATCGCACTAAATGGGGTGGATTGGCCCCAAATTTCACCAGTCATCACCTGCACAGAAGCGTCTGTTTTAGTCTGAGTTGGGCTCTCCAACCGATGATACGGACCATAGAGGGTTGCGGACCCTCCACCCAAGTCGCTCGACATGCCTATTTAGGCCTTTAGACTTATGGCTGAGACCTCACGGCGTTTAGGGGGTCTAAGTCAATAAATTATCACCCAAAACCATAAATCTTTGGTCACCACGGCAGCAACCCCCTGCTTGGGGAGGGGCATTCTGCCCTCAAGTGTCCTGTAGCCTCCGAGCCACTTAATGTGATCTCTTAGACGACGCCCCTAAGCCAGGGGCGAGTCTTGAAGGAATTTGCCCACGAAGTAGCCCACAAACGCCAAGGCCTCCCGCGAGGGAGGCCCAGGACCGGCCGAAGCCGAGACGAAACAGGATGTGTGAGAACTCCAGTTTCGTCGGGCTTCAGCAAAAAAGCAAGCTCCCCTTGCTATGGGGAAACTGCGTCCTGGCGTCTGCCTCGCCCAAGCCTCGGCCCAACCGAGGAACACCCGAGCTATGCCCGCAATGGCAGAGGCTAAAGGCTACCGCCGCACCGCGACCTTCGAGATCGGGCCGCGCCGCCCGCTCACCCGGCGTGAGAAGGACGCGGCGAAGGCGCGCTATGAGGAGCTACGAAAGACTGAGCCCGGCTTCACGCCCTTCTTCGCCATCATCCTGTCGTGGCTGGTCGATCGTGTCGGCTATGACGGGCGGTGCGACCCCAGCCACGCGACGATCGCCGAGAAGACCGGCACGAGCGTCGCCACGGTCAAGCGGGCCATCGCCAAGGGCATAGAGCTTGGTCTGATCTCGGCCACCATGCGGGTCATCCGCGTCGCCGGGCGCGTGCTACAGCGCACTAGCGCCTATCTGTTTCCCGGCCCGAAGTCACAAGCCGAGGCCCAAATCTCAGTAGCTCAATCTGAGCTAGAACCAAGATCTTCGGATCTTGAGTCTTTCTTACTTACCCGAATGGAGCCCATTAGTGACGCTGTGAGGATCGCTCGCGCGGCCTTGGCCGAGCGATGTGCCCAGCTGGAAGCAAGAATGCTCAGGAGAGGAAGCCGGCCGTTATGACGGGGTTAACTGTCGACCCAATAAAGGCGCTTGCTGCACTAAGAGACACACCACTTTGGCTTCTGGTCGCACTCGCAGGATGCAGCTACGTTGTCGGCATAAGCGCCGTGGTTCCCCTACAATACCAGCAATGGGCTTTTCTGGGATGCAAGTGCTTTGTCATCCTCGCTTTTTGCCGAGCAGTCTACGTTGTCAGTGGGAAATCGTTCACGGTATGGTGGCGGATCAAGCGGACTCGCCTCAATTTTTCTATCGATGACCGGCTGAGTTTCTGGAATGTCGATAAGCAATCCGACGGCTGGCTGGTGACGCAATTTCGCATAAACTTCGCAGCAAAAAACCTCACCGACAAAGCCATTTATTTTACCAAAGCTCGCATTATTAAGCCGCGTGGCTTGGGGGAGGTTTTATACACTAATCTGACCGTTAGCGACGAACGCATAAGCAGCTCTGGAAGCGCAAGACGAAAGACACCTGTCATATTCGCAGACTCCCGAGCCGACGTTCAAGTTATGGTCATTGTCATGGGTAGGCCCCGAACAAAAACCCACCACCTCGATATTGTGGCCGGTCTTGCTGACGAAGACGGGCGTGAGTCTAAACTACGAACGAAGCTGAGAAAGGTCTGATTGCCTTAGGGAAGAAATGACCGTTCCAGCCCCGCCACCCTCTAGCGCGATATCGCGCCGCGTGAGCGTGTTGATGTCGCGCGCCCATTGTAGCGTCAACTTCAACACAGTAATATGACGATATGACAATGTTCGTCTCGAAGGTCTGGGGGTTTGACAACCCTTGCGGGCCACTAGTGTTTGGAACGGCCGGATGGCGCGACAACGCCGCCGCAAAACTCAGTCGTGGCGACCGGGTAATCCTAGTTGGTACGAAGGGGGAGAACACGCCGGAACCAGACAGAAACCGTGTGCTTGGGATGATGGAACCAAGCACAAAAAGAGTCTCGACTAGCGACTTTCCGTCGCCGGCCCCGCTCGACGAGAAACTGCTTGACGCGGATGGCCGCTATCGTTGGCCCTTTGGCTACTGAACTACCAAGCTTGGGAATTCGAGCCTGGCTTATTCTTGAAGGATGTTGCTCCCCGCCCAGGCAACCCGTTTGGCTCCGCAGCGGCAGCCGGGATTGTGCTACTTACCTCAGAAGAGGAGGCACGAGTTCTCTCACATCCTTTCCACAAAGTTCCTTTGATCACATCAGTTAGCGCGGATCGAAAGCTCTATGGAGAGGAAGCCGCTAAGAGGCGGGGAGCCCCTGTTCCGGCCGAAGGAGTCAGACGCGGTATTATGCACATGCGGAATGCTCCCGCATCTGTTTACTGGTTTCGACTGGAAATCAATGGAAAGATTGTCGGCCATAAAATCGGCTGGGCCTTTGACTGGCGGCAAAGATTACGACAATTCAATTCGATCGCACTCAGCACGCTTGGTGGCCTGCGCTATAGGCAGCATTCAATTCAGGATTTCAACACAGCTCGCGAAGCTTACAACGTTGAGCAGGGATTACTCAAAGCCTTTGATCACCTAAGACATTCCTCTAATCGAGAAGTGATCACAGGTATCAAGGTAAAGCAAATTGAGGAGGTTTGGCACGTGCACATAACCTCAGTGATGCTCGGATCGCGCCTTCAATAACGGCAAAAAGTCATTAATAGCGCGGCTAAGTAGGCCCGCCACAGATAAGATGACGGGCCTTTTCTCATTCAGTATCCATTAAGGAGGCGTCCAGCATGTGCATACCGTATTAGCTACGCCATTAAACGTACCACTCCAAATGTCAGGAGTTAGACTGCAACCAACAAATTGACCGATCCGAGGCCCGGCCACTATCTTTCCACCTATACATAATCCAGATCGTGGTGCGACACGGGGATCAGCACAGTTCATATCGCAAGACTCGGTGCCATTCTGGACTACTTTCGCAAAAATGCCGTCTACATAGGCCGGCAGTTTAGTCAAAGGCGCGAGAGCACCATTTATAGTGTCAATGCGTGAACCCGTCGTAGTTATGTCATTGGAGTTTTTAGTGAATCCTGTTTGGAGCAACTTTGTTTCATTCTCTAGAGTCTGGACGCGATCTAGCACTGCCGGAGGAGCGGGCGGCGACGCGGGCACAGTGACTGTTGGAACGTCTCCTGCGGACGATCGAACTAGCACGGCTACGGAGTCTGCCTTCGGTTTAACGCACAAAACTGCAAGTTGATTGGAGTCCCCGGAATCGATTGGCTTGCCTGGCTTAAGTGAAATACCCTTATAACTACAGCCCCCGTCACCAATATGCTTTGCTGATTGAACGTCAGCAATATCGATATCGTCCAACGTTACTTTTTGTGTGCCCGGCCCCCGATGTTCAATCCAGACGGTAAAGCCGGCTCCATCAGGGATGGGAGTAATATATCGCACTGTCGTACCGGATAATTCATCAATGCAGTGATCAAACGAGTTTAATATGGCCGCACTTGCGTGTTCTCCGAGCTGTAATAAGGCGGTACTATTTTGTATTTCACCATAATTAGCGTTGCAGTAGTTTTGCCAGCTCTTCGAATAGTCTGAGCTAGCGTTTTTGTCACTTCCAGAAATACCGAACAAATCGACGATATTAAACCCCCCAGATGCCTCAAGTGACTGGGCTTTCGCATAATCACTATACTGAGACTGACAAATTGTACTTTTATTTAAAGAGAATGCAGACTGGTCAAATGAGGACTGATCTTTATCATAGTAGCCGTCTTGTAATACCGCTTTGCAAAACTCTTCCGGAGCGCTTTGGGCCAATGCTACCGGTGCCATTCCAACTACCAGCGCCGCGGCCAGCACAAAATTTTCGAGAGCCCTCACCTGAGTGTTCCTCCCAAAGTGTTTATCTTGAGACGTAACGAAGTGCAAACTGCAGCGCGGCGGGACGATTTGCAAGCGTAACCTTGCGATGAGTCGTCTTCAGTATGCTCGGCTCTGGAAGATCGCTCGGCTAGTGATTAGAAATTATAGCTAAAAAACGTGCAACGCGACTATCTGGAAGGAGCAAATAGACGTCGCATGAACTGTCTTTGATAGAACCAGAGTTCCGTGAATGAAATCATTGTGCGTTCAAGGATTTGTTTTGCGACCCCCTCGTGACCTTGCGGCCGGCAACGATCAGGTTAGGCTCACCAAACTCGGTCGCCGCAGCCATTACCCGCAATTCAAAAATCGCTTCGCCCTCATCGGGACCGCAATCCCAGCGATACTCGCCGGCAACGGCATGAAGCGGGGCGGGAGTGCCGCCGTGAATGCGGATGATACTCATAGCTCTGCTCGTGCCACCCACACGGGCCTCCAGGGCGCGAACACGGCTCCTAAGGCTCACGCTCGCTGCCGAGCTTGTCTTCCAGCGCCTTCAGGCGATCGGCAACCTCGCCCAGCTCGATGCCGCGCCGCTGCACATCGATGATGGTGCTGTAGAGCCACGCCTCCTCGGGCGTGATCGTGCCGAGTGCTGCCTCCGAGGTGAGCTTGCCGAGCGCCTCCTTGACGCCGGCCGCATCGGTGATCGGCGGCAGGTCGATCTTCACCATGCGCCCACGCCGCACGGGCGCCACGCGATCGAAGACGATTTTCATCGCCGTCGCATCGCCGGCAAAGGCAAGCTTGATGACGCGCGCGGTCAGGCGCCCGAGGGAGTCGCCCATCATCTCTTCAACGGCGCGCGTCACCTTATTGGTGGCGCCCTTGGGCTTGCCGCCGTTGCCCTTAGCGAAGCCGCCAGACTTTGGGCGCGGCCCACCCTCCTTGAAGGGCTCAGGCGCCGAGGGGATGCGGCCTCGGAGCTTGACTCTGGGCATCGTGGTTTCTCCGCTCGCCCGTCTCGTTAGTCATCGTCTCGGCGGTTGCCGGGCGTGTTGATCTTGGTCAGGACGTAGGGGTGCATGGAAAGCTCACGGCGCCAAGATTTCGGATCACCGCGAAACTCGCTGATCATACGGCCCGTATGGTCGCGCTTCTTGATTTCGATCAGCACGCCCTCCGCGCCGGAGCCGACAGTATTGGCGGCGATCATGGCATCCGCATAGATCACGCGCTCCACCGCATCGAGCGTCGGATCATCAAGGGCCTTGAGGTTGGTCTCCTTGAAATCTTTGCTGTGATGCTGAAATTTCTTCAACATACGGATTTTGTAGTTCCGCACGCTCTCGCCGCGCATAGGCTTATCGGCCGACTGCCCAAAGGCATTGGCGACCCCATCGGCGCGCATCTGCACATCCGCCAGCGACGCGAGCTTGTTGTCATCGTCATCATCGTCAGGCGTGGGCGTATCGCTCACGGTCTCTTTTGCCTTCTCAGCCGCGACGCGCGCCTTTTCGGCCTCAGCCGCAGCGCTCGCCGACTTCTGTGTGTTGACGTGCTCCTCCAAGCCATCGAGGCGGGTGGAGATGCCGCTCAGGCAATCCATGATCTTCGCGAGCGGATCGTCTTTGGTCTCAGTCTCGGTCGCCATTGTCGTCTCCATTGATTGTGCATCGGCCCTGACACCTGAGGGGGCGCCGCCCTTGTCCCACACACCCGCTTTGACGATCGCAAGATGATCCAAGAGTGCGGGTTGGCCTTCGATAAGGATGACTCCGCCCTCGGCGGGGCTCATCGTGGTATTGTCAGCCTTGCGCAGCTGTACGCAGGGGCTCGTGCTCCACTGCCCGTTGCGCATCGCCGCGATGGCGGCGGCATCGAAGATGCGGCCGATGCCCCAGACTTCTTGCCCCTCTGCGTCCGCTATCCCATCAGCTTGCGCGAGATAGGGGTAGGTGACGGCGCCCACGACGCGATCAGCATGCTCATTGGAGTTGAGGATGGCGCCCTCGGGGTGGCCATCGATGACAGCCAAGCCGTTGCATCGCTCCAAAAACTCGGGCGTGAGGTAGTGGCTGGGATCGCGGTAGACGTGCTCACCATGTTTCGCCCTATAGGCCATTCCTGTGCCGCTAATTCGCAGGCTGAAAAGCGCGGAGTTGCCGAGAGAGGTGCCGCTGGGGATGGCGCCGGCTGCGATCGACTTGGCGACGTCAAGCTCGTTTGGCGCGCTGTAAGACGAATTATCGACCATCAGTGAGCCACCTGCAGGACGCTAGGCACAGTTTCCCTCATGCGCTGCCGCCCATGCGGATTGCACCGAGCAGCGCGGTTACCCACTCGCGCGCATCGCGCAGCGACGCATCCGCGCGCGACGAACTAAGTCGTTCTTTGCTCAGCTGATAAATTCGATATTCAAGCTTGTCTGCAAGCTTGGTCATCCGCGCGAGATGCTGGGGCTTAGGTGACTTCCCTATCAGATCAAGCTCAGCCGCTTGCCAAGCGGTTTCAGCGATTTGGAGGAGCGTGGCGCGATCCTTGCGCGACTTATTAGAGGCGGACAGAAGAAATTCCTCGGCGATCTCGGCGGCATGCCCCTCGATGCGGGCCTGAAGATCGTTCATCACACGTCTTCCAAATCGATAATCTCCCAGTCCTCGGCAAGGAGATCGGAGGCGCGCGGTGTCCAGCCGGGCAGGGTTTCGGCTTTAGCGCTGCGCAAACTGAAATAGGGGCGATGCGCCATAGTCGCGAGCTTGCCGTCTTTGGTACGCGTCGCGAGACCCTCCTTCTTCACGAGATAAACAAGCGCGGTGCCCCACCCGACGCGGGTGAGGAACTTGCCCGCCTTCAGTGCTGTGAGGGCGTTTTCGAAATTCATGCTGTCACCCCAAAGAGTGCGAGACGATCCTCGGTACGCTTGATGCCGCCGCGCAGCGGTCGCAGCACATCGTCCTTGGTCATGATCTGGCGGGTGATGTCGCTCATCTGACCACCCGCAGGTGGCGACCAGGTGGATGTGCGGGGCCGAGATACTGCCAGCCAAAGCTCACCGCATCGCCCTCGTACAAAACGATCTGATTGTCGAGAAACCACATCCCATCGCCATTGTTGGCGAAGCCACCCCATTCCCAGACTCGGAAGCAGACCGATGAGTCGTCTTCGGGGTCGGTGAAGCGCAGCCAATGCAGGCTGTCCTCGGCGGCGTCTGAGGCCGGCCGACAGGTCGGGGGTGCCTTAGAGCGGCGGGGGAGCCTGGGGGCAG
>NZ_LMUG01000004.1:0-23297 GCF_009766125.1 Acidisoma sp. S159 | reverse complement strand
GCCACCGAAATGCCCCGAGCTGAACCCGCAAGAGAACATTTGGCAGTTCATGCGCGACAACTGGTTATCCAATCGCGTATTTTCCTCATACGAGAACATCGTCGACCATTGCTGCTACGCCTGGAACAAACTCGCCGATCAACCCTGGACGATCATCTCAATCGGATCTCGGGACTGGGCATAGCGGTCCTGATCAACGAGACTTGGTATTAGTGTGATAAAAGGGGACGAAAGGCCCGGATATGGTTGTCAAAGAATTGACTGCGCGAGCCGACTGTCCCGGAAATGCCAGTCTTCATCCCTTGAGCGGGACGATCATCGTATATGGAGGTCCCTGTAATTTGAACGCCGAATTCTCTGGCATCGGAAATACCGGCACTGTTCGACCCAGGAAGACCTTCATCATAAATCGTCACCCCTTTTATAATGGTCCCGGTGGAGTTTGGTGACAGAGTAATGCCGCTAGTGCTCCGGACGCTGTTGTTGCTATCATTGTGGATTCGGTCGCAAATCACTAAGCAGTTTCGGCAATTCGAAATAACTAGGCCATAGCCAGCGCCACTTTGCCCATTCTGGTATATGTCATTCTTAACAATAGTGATGTTCGCGTGGAGAACAGTGCGAGTATTGTCTCCCTGACCAAGGACCATTCCGTGGACTAGATTATTATACAGGCGATTGTTAAGTACTATGACGTTGTGGCTCGCGGGAAAAGAGTCACTGTCGTTGAAGAAGGACAGCCCGTCTAGATTGTTTGTAAACGTTGAGTTGGCAATCACGCCGTCAGATGCGCCGTTATAGATCGAGAATCCGACATCGTCCGTGATCCCGGAGACATAAACATCATCAGCCACAAAACCAGTAGTGTCGCTTCCGACAAAACCTGGTGAATTCTCGGAATTCGTCATACGCAAGCCGTCGCCCAAGAACAAATCTGAACCTGACAAGGACGCTGGAGCATTAACAAAGTGGGTTATCAAGAGGTGCGTTATCGAGACCTTGGTGACAACGGGGGAACCTACGGCTCCCGCGTCTCCCGACCAAATGCCAAGGCTTAAACGAGATGGTGAACCGTGTCCAGCGGTGTTGTCGAGCCAGTTGCCATCCAGTGTTCCACTGCCATGGAACGAAACACGTTCGGCATTTGGATCAAGCGTAAACATCGACCCTTGCGTGCCGCCGACCAACAACAGTGCGCCGTCAATTTTGATGTCGGTGTTTGAGTGGACCGCGAGGGGGCCTGTGAGATAGTTACCGTGAGGCACGAAGAGGTAGGCCTTCCCGCGGTCCGCGTTCAGCGCATTCTGGAGGGCAGTCGTGTTGTTCGTTCCGTAAGTGACCAGACCAGTGGTTCCCTTTGTCAGGGTCACCATTGCTCCTGCACCGGTCCCACTGTCCGCTGTCGTTACGGCCGGAGAGGTTGGGAAAATAGTATATGCACCCACCAGAGGAGGGGGACCGTATTGGGTGCGGGTCGGAAGCGTATAGCTTCGTGGCCCCATTATAACGCGGAGAGTGGCGCCAGTCAGACCACAGTTGGAGGTGACTGGCTCAGCCGCCAGCGTCGAGGGGTTGGTGCTATATGCACCTGGAGCCAAGATGCTTCCGAGAGCGGAGAGCATTCCACCCAAGATTGTGCCGTTGATTTGGAATGGCGCGCCTCCAGGCGTCTGCCAGGCGCCGGTTGTACCGGTCAAGATGCATGCTCCAGTCGTTCCCCCAGAACCAGCGCTAGCTATTGCGGCGGACGCGAGTTGCGTCGCTGCTACGGTGATCTTTCCCGAGTTCTTGGTATAGGAGCTTCCGCCAGCAACGGCGATGGAATCGCCGGGCTTGTAAGACGACGTGACCGTCGAAGTCGCCGGCGCTACCGCTGCGTCATAGTAGAGTGGCGCAGGCATGATGGAGGCTTTCGAAAGTGTCACATCGTAAGGATCAACGTAGGCTGCTATGATCGTGGCATCAGGCCGCTCATTCGCAGCACCGGCCCCACGGACAGTTAACGATTTTCCTACATCTGAGGGAACAAATGCTGCTCCTGGACAATGAAGTGCGGTAGAGTTGGCAGGGATTGAGCAACCGACAATCTGCAGCTCGTCCGCTTTGACGCCAAAGTCGAGTTGCACATTATCAATCCGCGCAAACCTCTGTTGGAGAGAGGCGGCCATAAAGGCGCCTTGCGCGACCATTTTCGATGCATTGAGCGTGATCTGATCCGCGATTGAGGGGGTCCAAGAGGTAGTTCTCCCCCCCATGGGGAGGCCGGCTCTGATAGATTTCTTGCGTTCGATCTCGATTCCGATCGCGGTTGGGCCTATCGCTGTCGAATTGGCCTGCGTACGCGTCTCGTTCGGCGCGTATGCACCAGAATGTTTGTCCTGGCAGCTCACATTAGGGACTACTACGCTCTGAGAGCGGGCGTCCGACGAAACGAGGGGAAACACCGCGGCTCCGAAGAGCAACAAATTCTTCATGGAGTGTGTCCTAAAGGGTGGCCTAAACACTCGTAATGAGACTCAGGGTTATAGCCCATGGATGCCCGTATTTGAAATGTGGATTGATGGGACTTCCTACCAGGGCGAGGTCTGCCGGAAGGTGGGGAACGATCTCCGACAACTCGTCATTATAGCCGTTGAAGCGTTTAACCATGCCGTTTTTTGTGGTGCGCAACGCCCTAGTGGCGATACACCGTAGCTGATTGGATGCCAACCTCTTGTTCCGCGGCTAGACGACTAGACGACTAGACGACTAGACGATTAGACTATGAGGTATATTCATTCGGCAAAGCCGGGTCGCTCGAGGGCATCGATCGGTACGCGAAAGCGACGGCACTTTCGCCCGGGTCCGATGAGGCGAACGCACTGGACGCCATTCGTCAGCTCAGTTTTCTCTCTGGCGGATTGAATCCCATCATGAGACCGCGGGGCTGGTCGTAAAGGACGTGCTTCGCGACAATGAGACGTGGCTAGTCGATGAATCCCTGACAGATAGCGCTGAACCCGGACTAACGTTTGCTGCCCGGCTTTGCTGGCCTGCGGCCTTCGCCATGACCTGTGGTATTGTCGTGCCAGTCGATGCCGAACTGGTGGAGGACACATTGATCGACAACATGGCTTTGCAGCATCACACCGACCTAAAGCGACTAGCCGACGATCCGCGATTTGCTGCCGCCATATACCGTAGCGCTCTCGATGCCGGCATCATGGAGCACGTCGCATTCCGAGAGCCCGCGCCGACCATCGCCCGACAAGAAATGGCCAAAGCCAAGCTTAGAGGCAGGAACGGATGCCGAGCCCCGCAGGCGGTGGATCAGGTGTTTGACCGAGCGACGCGTGGATCCGATTGAGTTGGTCAGAACCGAGATGGACAGTGTATCGGCGGCACCAATACGTCACTCCGGCATCAATCCTCTGTCCGGCTGGTCCGGCCATGCCACTCTCAAAGAACTCCGTTTGACCTGCCACGAGATGCAAGTAGTATAGGCTCGATAAGATTGAAAAACAGGAATTCCGTCAGTGATCTACGACGAGCTAGTGCAAAAAATTTGCCATGGCGCCAACCCTTTTCAGGGGTTTCCACGGAAACTATACTCTCCCGATATGCAAGGGTGGAATTCTCATCACAGATTTCTCACGGATTCAATTACCGAGTTCCGACCGCGCACCATTGTGGAAGTGGGAGTGTGGAAGGGGCTTTCCACGATGACGATGGCCAAAAGAGTCAAAGCTATAAACTACGATGCTGCGATAGTTGCAGTGGATACTTGGTTAGGGTCGTCCGAGCATTCCATAAGACCTGCATATCGAGAGGATCTATGCCACGTCTTTGGTTACCCGAGCCTCTACTACACGTTTGCAGCTAACGTCGTGCAGCAGAAGTTGCAGGACGTTATCGTTCCGCTACCTTTGGATTCTGGCAATGCGGCCGTAGCACTTCAAGCGCTCGCTATAGAAATTGATATGATTCACATCGATGGTGCGCATGACTATGAGGGCGTGCTTGCCGATCTTGAGAGATGGTGGCCCCTACTTAAGCCTGGTGCAGTCGTTGTTATGGATGACTATGATCCATCTGGAAAAATCTGGCCAAGCGTGAGACAGGCGGTCGACGAGTTCACTGCAAAAAAAGAGGTTCTTGGATTTTTGGCCGAGCCCTACAAGGCGCGCTTCCAAAAGATGTGAGCGTGCATTCTAGCTGATATGAGCTTGTGCGACACTGAAGCCATGGACCTGCATATGAAGGTCATTTCGGAGAGCGTCACACTAGGCCGGCATGCCGCCCTCCTACTTGATCAGGCCGGCTGGCATATGTCGCCCAGCCTGAATGTCCCGAAGAACATCACGATCGTGCCGCTGCCACCGAAATGCCCCGAGCTGAACCCGCAAGAGAACATTTGGCAGTTCATACGCGACAACTGGTTATGCAGTCGCGTATTTTCTTCATACGAGAGCATCGTCGACCATTGGTGCTACGCCTGGAACAAACTGGCCGATCAACCCTGGAGGATCACCTCAATCGGATCTCAGGACTGGGCATAGCGGTCCTGATCAACGAGGCTCGGTATTAGTATCGCCTTCCGATAGCCGGGGCCGGCTGAAGTTCTGCAGCCCTTTCAGAAATGGGGCGCGTTTAACCGGAATCCGGAACTCCGACCGTCACGCCGCAACGGCCGCGGCGACGTGCTAGCCGCAACGGAAGCCGCTGCCGTTGGCCCACACGCGGCGCAAGATCACCGCTAATTAGCGCGCTACTCTTGTCTTCGCGACGATCTAAGGCTTCGGGACACCGCGAACTTCCTGTATCGCACCACCGCGCTATGCCCCGGCGCTTGGCGATGGCCATTCCTACGCAATACCGACAAATCGCGGAGCGGGTAGGCAGTTCGGTAGGGGGCTGTCATAATCTAGTTAGAAAAGGCCCGCGTGACCGTGTGTGGAGGGTTAGAGGAAATGGGAGAGGCAGTGTGGTGTTTGCAAAAGAGTGCCTTTATGGGCTCAAGAGTGGTCCAGGAGACAAGGGGCAATCGATCCGGCTGGTAGGCAGCGTACGAATGCCATCTTCTGATCCTAAGCCATACGTGCCGTTCGACTTCATGGTTACATGCTACTACAGATTAGAGCGTCTGGAAATCCATGGCGATTCAAAGCAACCCTTGTATGGTGCATGCTGCTAACCATTTTAGCGACCAGACTGTATCAGGGAGGGCAAAGGTGGATATCTAGACGGATCTCCTAAGGCGCTGCAGCTACGAGTTGAGATCGATTTGTGTTAATTCCCCGCCGGCTTACTCGGAACGAGCAACCGAATGACTTTTAATGTTCAACTGAGCTATGTCACGCACTTTTATAACAACCTGGAGCAGGCGCGCCGGGTCGCTTCGATGTTGTCTAAGGTCCCAAAGGACGTACGAGATGATATTGAGGTGATATTCATCGACGACGGAAGCGCCGAGGGTGGGTCGATAGACTTTGGAGAACTCAATGTGAAGTATATCCGGATTCTGGATGATATCCCGTGGAACCAAGCTGGAGCTCGCAACCTTGGCTTTAGCTTGGCGTCTGGGAGAGGTGTATTCTTTACAGATATTGATCATATTCTAGATGAAGAAGGCCTCCGCAATGTCATTGCGGCCTCAACCAAACTCAGTGACAAGCAGATGTATCGCTTTGGACGCCGGCTAATTGGTGTGCGGGAATTCATCCATAGCCACGTGAACACGTTCCTTGTGAGTCGCAAGGGGTTCGAGTCGTCAGGTGGCTATGACCTCGATTTTACGGGAGCGTATGGTCACGAAGACACATTCTTAGAATTTGTCTGGAAGCTTAAAGGCGGTATCCTAGCGGAGCTTTCGACAGCGGTCCTGCTCTTTAAGGGAGCGGGAACAGCAGGGCTAAGCCGGAGCACGGAGCGGAATGAGGCCTTGCTTCATAGAAAAAGAGACGATCGCTATGTTCCGCCTTCCCCTCCGCGACTACCGAATGTACGGTGGATCGCAGCGACAAAGACGGCCAGCGGGCATTCCTTCGCCAGCGAAAGTTAAGAGTCGGTTCAAGATCAATTTGGTGTTGTGGAAGGTATCGTAGCATCACTCGCATTGACGCCCAGCGCAGGAATGCCAGGGCGTTTCGGTGGAGGAACTAACAATCCTCACTGAGGCGTCGCAGGTTCGGACCAAGCGAGACACGATCTTGACGTTTACCTTGCGACCGGCTGGAGCTACGGCCTGCTCAAGCGATTCCTAGTCTAGGATCCGTTTTTCCCGGTGAAAGCCTCTGCAGTACCCTCTGCGCCATCGATCCCGCGGCCTTCTTTGTTTAAACACATCTGAGCGTCGATCGGAGATCGTTCGAGTGCTCTTACGGAAGGGGGAACTCCAGCTCTCCTTACCGATCGGCCTTATCCGTAATCCGAGTGGAGTGGTCGTCCAGGATCCAGATTTGGCAGTTCGGGAGCGACTTGGACTTGTGTTTGATCTGTTTACGAAGTTCCGAACTGTGGCGAAGGTCATGCGCATACTCAACGATCGTGGCCTTGACCTCCCACGCCGCGACCAGCATGGCGATCCTCACGGGGCGCGAGCGACAATTCGTTCTGTGGCAGCGATCCTAAAAAATCCAAAAATCCCGCTTTTGCTGGCGCCTTCGTCTATGGTCGTACCCGCATGCGCGAACTCGCACGCGAAGGCGTTTCCCGAGCTAAGGCACCGCGACCAGTCGAGATCTGTTGCTCCGGCAGGAGGGAGTGGCAAAAGCAGTTTGCGACACGGCCTGGAAAGCCCAAACGCGGCTATGTGGGCGATATCGCAGACTTTCTCGTTCGGGCAAACCGGCGAACGTTGTAGCGGCGGCGATCGCCCGCGAACTGGCCGGCTTCGTTTGGGCGATTTGCCGATTGGTTCAGCCTGCTGCCGCATGACGTATTTGATCGACCTGAAACCACGACGGAGGAACTCGGTTCCTGTTGACAGACCAAAGTTAGGTAAGGCTGGAGGCACGGTCACGGCTAGGAGAACCCTCGAAAACATCTACAGCCGGATGTCATCCGACGCTGGTTGCTAGACAGAGGACGCTCCGCGACGCATCACCGGTCCGGCGGTAAACAACCCGCGTATCAGAGCATGATCAACCGTCGTTTCTTGATCGTGTCTCCTGCCTTTGCCCCTTTGCCTAGCTGCGGCTACGCTGAACAGACCGCAGACGGTCATAGGAATCTGACGCCTGCAGCTTGAAGAGGCGAACATGAGAGATGTTTGATCCCAGGGTTTGATGGTGCATTCTTCTCGGCGGATTGGAAGGAGGCACTATGGGGCAAGTTCACCACGGGAGCGCCACAACGACTGCGGCAATCCGTCGAGCGCTAAAGCATAGTCAAGCGAGCCTGAGGTCTCTGGCGAAGCGCTACGGGATAAGGGGTGAGGCCGCGAAGGGTTTTGAGGCGCCGGCCGCCGACTGAAGACGCTCAACGGTCTCACACCATGCGAATTTGTCTGCCGATCCTGACGGTGAGCCGGCGCATCGCGCATCGGCGACGACCCTGTCCTGTGCGGCAACACGTGCCTGGACATAATGCACCAACACTTCGAAAGACGAGCGAGCTCCGTGCAGCGTAGCAAACGACTGGTGCCTGACTAAGTTCGTTGCAAATTCAGGAACGTCCAGGCATCATCAATCCTGTGAGGGCAGGGGCGATCCGTCTCAGGAGCTAATGAGGAGAAACAAAACGTATTTTTTTTATTCAAGGACCTTGGCGGTTTGCCTATTTCGTAGTAGCCGGAGCACCAGCGCAACTCCGCAACTGGATATCTCTACATACTTCTTAATTTGAGCTAAAATATTCCATCAGTAACTGTAACTCGCCGCTACCTATTGGGAACAGAATGGTCACCCCTTTTCCTAGGTCGAACCTGACGTCTCTCGCCGCCCAGATTGTGTCGGCTTACGTGTCGCGAAACACGGTATCCCCCGATGCCCTCCCGGATTTGATCAAATCGGTCCATCTGGTGATTGGCGGGCTAAGCGGCGAAGCGACCGTCCCCGCAGTCGTGGGACCCAAGCCCGCGGTGCCGATTAAGCAATCCGTCTTCGCAGACTACATTGTATGTTTGGAAGACGGGAAGAAGCTCAAGTCGCTTAAGCGGCACCTGCAATTGTCCTTCGGGTTGACGCCAGAAGAATACCGCAAGCGTTGGGGACTGCCTTCCACCTATCCAATGGTCGCGCCTAACTACGCCGCGACCCGGTCGAAACTCGCCAAAAAGGCCGGCTTGGGACGAAAATCGCCGGTTGCTCCAGAGGGCGAGGAACTGCCCCTTGCTCAGGCTGGGGACCAAGCCCTCGGCGGGCCGCCGATCCGTCGAATCCCTGAAAGTCGCAGGGGGAGAAAAAAGGCTTCCCCAAGGTGATCGCCGTGGCGCAAGGCGGATCACGCTTGCATCTCGATTTCCGGAGGTCGGAGGCTCTCGGCTAGAGTCGTCCGGTAAAGCAGGGGTTGGGATCATGACCAGATCAAGCGTGACAGTCGTTCCTATCGGCGAGGGCCGTTTCATGGTTGTGCCGGCCGAGCCGTCGGATCGGCCGGAGCAGGAACCGGAGGGCGGCGAAGAAAACGCCGGGCATACCGAGGTCGATCTGCGCGAGATCCTCGCGCAGCGTCACGGTTTGTCGCCCGAGGAGATCGAGGCGCACATCGCTGCCGCGCGAAGCTAAGAGCCACGCGTCGCATGAATTACGGCGGAACGGGAGATTTGCCGAGATTGCGATTGGAGCGGGCCACCGGAATCGAACCGATACCTTTGGTCGGGAAGACCACTGCATAACCACTCTGCCAAGCCCGCTCAGTCGCCTTGCTGCAGCGCCGCCTTCTTACCCGATCCGCCGGCAGGGTAAAGTCGCTCTTGCGGACATTAGACGAATGGCATCCTACGGCTGGATTGCTTATGGGGAGCGCGTCGCTTCCGCGACGCAGATCGCCATCGGCGTTAGCGCCATCTTTCAGCCACTCGCCTTGATTTAAAGACCCGACCCAAGAAAGCAGGCCCGCCATGTCCTCCGATATCACGCCCGATCTCGCCGCCCGCAGCCTGGCTAAGACCGGCCGAGCCGCCGGACGCATCGTTCCGGTCATCCTCTCCGGCGGCTCCGGTACCCGCCTCTGGCCGGTCTCGCGCGAAAGCTTCCCTAAGCAGTTCTGGCCGCTCGTCTCCGACCGATCCCTGATCGAGGAAACGGCGCTCCGCACCGTCGGCGGCGAATTCGCACCGCCCCTCATCGTCTGCAACGAAGCCCATCGCTTCCTGGTCGCCGAGCAGATGCGGGACTCCAACGTCAAGGGCGCCCGCATCCTGCTCGAACCGGTCGGCCGCAATAGCGCGCCCGCCATCGCCGCCGCCGCACTGCTGCTGGCGCAGGACGACCCGCAAACCGTCATCTGCATGATGGCCGCCGACCACGAGATCCCCGACACAGCCAAACTCCGCTCCACCCTGCTGACCGCCGCGAAGGTCGCCCGAGCCGGCCGTATCGTGACCTTCGGCATCCGCCCGACCGCGCCCGAAACCGGCTTCGGCTATGTCGAGATGGGCGACCCGCTGCCGGAAGCACCCGAGGCCCATGCCCTCGCCCGCTTCATCGAAAAGCCCGACGCGGCGCTGGCCGCCACGCTGATCGCGACCGGCAAGGTGCTGTGGAATTCCGGCATCTTCGTCTTCACCGTCGGCACCATCCTCGAGGAGATGCAGCGCCACGCCCCCCGCGTGCTTGCGGCTGCCCGTCGCGCCGTCGAAGCCCGCACCTCCGACCTTGACTTCATCCGCCTCGGCCGCGACGAATTCGCCGCCTGCCCGAACATCAGCCTCGACTATGCCGTCGCCGAGCACACCGACCGCGCCGCCGTCATCGCTGCCGACTTCGCCTGGTCGGATGTCGGAAGCTGGGGCGCGCTCTGGGAACTCGGCGAGAAGGACGCCGCGAATAACGTTGCGGTCGGCGATGTGCTGCTGGAGGATGCCAAGCGCTGCTACGTGCGCAGCGACGGCATGCTGACCGCGGTGCTGGGGCTGGAGGATGCGGTCATCGTAGTGACCGAGGATGCCGTGCTCGCCATGCATCGCGACCGCACTCAGGACGTGAAGAAAATCGTCGAGCGCCTCAAGGCTCAGGGCCGGCCCGAGGCGATCATGCACAACATCAGCTACCGCCCTTGGGGCCATTACGAGGTGCTGACCGAGGGCGACCGTTTCCAAGTCAAGCGCATCGTCTGCAAGCCCGGCGAGCGGCTATCTCTCCAAAAGCATTTCCACCGCGCCGAGCATTGGGTCGTGGTCGCCGGCAGCGCCATCGTGACCTGCAACGACGAGGAGGTCCTGGTGCGCGAGAACGAAAGCATCTACCTGCCCCTCGGCTGCGTCCATCGCCTCTACAACCCCGGCAAGATCCCGCTCACTCTGATCGAGGTCCAGTCCGGCGCCTATCTCGGCGAGGACGACATCGTGCGCCTTGAGGACACCTACGGCCGAAACTGAGGCGAAGCCGGCGGCGCTAGCATTGTCCGCCGCCTAACCTTCCGCTCGGTAGGAAATCGGCGCGAGCACGCTCAGGACGATCGCGTATTTGCAGCGGAATAGACCTTGCGGTTCCATTTCTTCAGCCGCTGGTCGACCAGCCTGATCTTATAGACGCTGCCGACGCCTTGTGGCGAAGCCAACCTTGTCGCCCTCGATATTCTGCGTCGCGGTCGCCTTCGCGAGATGATGGGTTTGCGCATTTTCATTCTCCGAAGACCGGGCTGATTTCTCCTTAGTGAAGACGGGTTGCGTCGCATCGTGCGGCGGCAGGCTTAGCCGGTCAGCGAGGTCAAAATTACGAGGACACGCCTCGTCGCCTTGGTCGTGCCAATGCGGAACTCCGCTATGTTGGAACGTCAAAAGTCCGAAAAGATCGGCAAAAATTCTCTGCAGGAACGGCATAGTTTCGTCCTCCTTGCCTAGACAGAATGCCCCCTCGCGCCGCCGCTCAAACGAGCTTATGGTCGGTTTCGGATAACTTGAGGTTATGCGATGCGGCGCGGACGCCTTCCGCTGACAGCCCTCCGTAGTTTTGAGAGCGCCGGGCGGCTGCTTAGCTTCACCCAGGCGGCGGAGGAACTCTTCGTCACCCAGGCTGCCATCAGCCGGCAGATCCGCGAGCTGGAGCGTAGCCTTGGCCTTGCTTTATTCGAGCGGCATCATCGCAGCGTCAGCCTGACCGAAAACGGGGCGCGCCTGCTCGTCCGCCTTACACAGAGTTTCGACGAGATCGACAGCGCTCTGCGGCAGATGATCCCGAGCTCGGCCGCGGCCTCGTTGGTAGTCAGCGCGGAACCCGGTTTCGCGGCGTGCTGGCTGGTGCCGCGTCTCGATCGATTTCGTGCCCTGCGACCCGAAATCGATGTCGAGATCCTCTCCGATTCGCGTGTCATCGAGTTTCGCACGTCGCGCGCCGAACTCGCGATCCGCCATGGCGTGTCGGCAACGGGCTGGCCGCGCGTCGAGGCGCAGCGCTTGGCGCGAAGCCTGGCCACGCCCGTGCTGTCGCCCACGCTGCTGGCAGAGGGGCCGCCGTTGCGCCATCCCGAGGACCTCACGGGCCATACCCTGCTGCATGAGGATGGGCGGCTCTATTGGGCGGTCTGGATGGAGCAGGCGGGCATCCCCTCCGCGCAAACAGCTCGCGGCCCCCTGTTCAATGACGGCGCCCTGGTCATTCCGGCGGCTTTGCGCGGCCACGGTGTGGCCTTGGGCGATCTTGTCTTGGTCAAGGATGACATCGCGGCGGGCCGTCTTGTCGCGCCTTTCGATCTAACGGTTTCTCTCGGCAGCTATTGGCTGGTCGCGCCACGTTTCGATAGGCTCAGCCCGGCCGCTCGTGTCTTCGCGGACTGGCTGCATGATGCGATTTCATGAAGCGGCCGGCACAGGCTGCTCGCGCATTCATTCCGCTCGCCGCATTCTTAACAGACCCTATCCCACCAGATCAGCGTGATGTGTTTCCGTTGTAGCGGGTTCGTTGAGCGCGGGGTGTCCGGGAGCCGAGATCGAGATCCGCAAACAGGCGCATTATAACTTCGACTTTATCAAGTGTTGTGTCGGCGATGCACGAATTTTATCGCCCTCGAAGCGCGCCAAATTCGGCATTTCGAGACGCGGTGTGGTGGGCGATGCTTGGCATTCCGTTGCGCTGCTAGATTCCCAGGTGATCGAGGGATTGCGGTCGCGGGGGCTGTATCTCGGTCGATGAGATCGCCTTCGGTTCGACCCGCAATGTGCTAGCCTATGCCATTGACCGTTGAAGCGGCCGCGGTGCCGCCCCGCGCTGCTGCGGCGGGTATTAAGCCGGCCGCTGTGAAGGTGCGGAAATCCAGAACTGGCTGCGCGCATTCGGCATCACGCTCGGCTCTTCCAATGGCTGAGGCCCGGCCGGCGCAGGCTTTTCACACGCCTCGGGCTTTTCTCGGACCCTTTCCGAGAGCAACATCGGTTCAGAGGGAATCACCCGCACCGCTAGAGCGGCTCGCCAAAAGAAAGAGCAGCGCAGCTGGAAGGCTGCGCTGCCACGATGCGGACGTGCCTAGGGTAGAAGCGAAAAAGGGAGAAAGCGATGAAACTGTATAAAAGCCTGGTCTCTGCCGCAGCTCTGATGCTTGCCACTATGGGCGGCTCGGCGCTCGCCGACAACTATAGCTGGCCCGATAATATTCCGCCTGCGGCGAAGGAGCTCATGACGCCGCTGCCGCTGACGCCCACGGGACAGATCGTGCCGGGCTATCCAAATGGCGCGCCCGCTGCCTCGCCGGATGTGCTGACCTTCACACCTGATCAAATCGACAAGCTCAAGGCCGGCCACTTCACTGCCGGCATTGTGATGCACACCATGGCGGCAGGCTGGCCGCTCCTGCAGGTGCAGGGCATCACCCAGACGCTGAAGGGCTTCGGCATCAAGGTCGTGGCCGTAACCGATGCGAAATTCAATCCGGGCACGCAGATCAGCGACCTCGAAGAGATGATCGCGCGCAAGCCGAGCGTTATCTTCTCGATCCCAATCGACCCCAAGAGCGAATCCGCCGCCTATAAGCAGGCCTCGGCGGCCGGCATCAAGCTGGTCTTCCTGGATAATGTCCCGGTCAATATGGCGCCGGGCAAGGACTACGTCTCGGTCACTGCCTCCGACAATGAGAAGAACGCCTACTACGCCGCGAAAGAGCTAGCGGAATCCATGGGCGGCAAGGGCGAGGTCGGCATCGTTACGCTAGTCTACGACTACTACTACTCGGTTGCCGTGCGGAAGGTTGGTGCGCTTAGGGCGTTCAAGGAATATCCGGGCATCAAGCTCGATGGTATTGGCACTATCGCCTCGCCTGATGCGGCCTATAGCGTCGCGACCTCGATGTTGACGGCGCATCCCAAGATCCAGGGCATCTTCGCCGCTTGGGATACTCCAGCCGAGCAGGTCGTTGCGGCCGCCAAGACATTAGGCCGCAAGATCAATGTCACCACCAATGACATCGCGCCCGACAGCGCCTTGTTTGTCGCGCGTGGCGAGTTCTACGCGGTCGGATCCCAGCGTCCCTTCGACCAGGGCGTTGCCGAGGCAAAATCGGCGGCGACCGCGCTGCTGGGTGAGAAAGTGCCGCCCTATATCGAGGTACCGACGCTGCGTGTGAAGAAGCTGAACCTGCTGAGTGCCTTGCAGTCGGTGACGCATCAGCCCCCGCCGCAAAACGTCATCGCCGCCTGCGCAGGGCAGTGTTTCTAAGAAAATGCGTCGAGAGATCATCAGAGACTGCGCGCAGTCTTGCTTTCTCTGATGATCAAGCCTGCGCCAGCCCTTACCTCCGCCCGGCCACCCACGACAGTATGCTGATGGGTGCTTGGGTGAGGGCTGGTGCCGACTTGAATCGCAAGGACTCATTATGTCGCTGATCGAGATGCGGGGCATCACCAAGAGCTTCGGGCAGAACCGCGTGCTCTCCGATGTCGATTTCACGCTCGAACCCGGCGAGGTGCATGCCCTGCTCGGCGAGAATGGTGCCGGCAAGTCGACGCTGATGAAGATCCTCATGGGGGTCTATCAGCCGGATGCCGGCACCATCACCCTCGACGGCGAGGAAATCATCGGCCGCACGGTCGGCGAGCATCTGAACCAGGGGATCGCGATGATCTTCCAGGAACTCAGCCTGGTCCCCAATGGCACCGTCGCCGATAATATCTTCCTCGGCCGCGAACCTTATGGGGCCGGCTGGTGGGTCGATCGCCGCGCTATGCGGCGGGAAGCCGCAAAGCTCATCGAACTCTATGGCTTCGCGCTGAGCCTCAAGACGGAAATCGGCCGGCTGCCCTTCGCGCAGCGGCAGATGGTGGAGATCCTCAAGGCGGTCGCGCGCGGCGCGCGGGTGCTGATCATGGACGAGCCGACCTCATCGCTCACCATGCATGAGGAAGCCGCCCTTATGCGCATTATCGCCGAGCTGAAAGCGCGCGGCATTGGCATCGTCTATATCAGCCATCGCATGGCCGAGATCTTCGCGGTGAGCGACCGCATTAGCCTGGTCAAAGACGGCCAGCTGATCGGCCCAATGCGCCCGGCGGAGACCTCGGTCGCCCATATCTCCGGCCTGATGTCGCGCGGTGTCGCGGCGGTCGAACTCGCCCGCGGCAGTGCGGCGCGGCCCGGCACACCGGCACTGGAAGTGCGGGGCCTCAGCACCGCCGGCAAGCTGCGCGATATCGGCTTCTCGGTCGCGGCGGGGGAGGTGGTGGGTCTCGCCGGTCTGGTCGGCAGCGGCCGCTCGACCCTCGCCAAGGCGCTGTTCGGTCTGCTGCCGGACCGCGTGGGCGAGGTGCTGGTCGATGGCCGCGCTGTACCGCCGGGCGATCCGGCCGATGCCGCCAAAGCCGGGCTCGCCTTGGTGCCGGAGGACCGGCGGCGCGAGGGTCTGGTGCTCGACCAGGGGCTGGCCGCCAATATCTCGCTGCCCAATCTCGACCGGCTGCGGTTCGGCGGCGGCTGGCCGATCTTCTCCCGCTCGGCGGCCGATGCGCTTTTCGGGAAATTCCGTACCGCACTCGCCATCAATGCGCGCGGCCCACGCCAGGCCGCCACCGAACTCAGCGGCGGCAATCAGCAGAAGGTGGTCTTCGCAAAATGGCTCGCGACCTCGCCGCGCGTGCTCATCCTCGACGAGCCGACCTCTGGCGTCGATGTGAATGCCAAGGCCGAGATGCGCGCCTTGATGCGTCGCACGGCGGCCGAGGGTGTCGGCGTGTTGCTGATCTCTTCCGAGCTTGAAGAGTTGGCGACGACCGCCGACCGAGTGCTGCTTATGATCGATGGCCGGATCACCCGCGAGGCCGAGCCCGGCCTGCACGAGGCGGGTTTGCGGGCCATACTGCAAGACGAAGTCGCATCCTCCAAACGTCCGGTGATCGCGTGAATACACAGAGCTCGCTCGTGCTGCGCCTACTGCGCGACCACGTCACTTATGTCATCTTCCTCGCGGTCACGATCTTTTTTGCAGTCGTCGCACCCAACTTCGCCTCCTTCGCGACGGCGGGCGCGATCCTGCGCATCACCGCGATCGTCTCGGTCATCGCGATCGGCATGACCTTCGTCATCATCTCCGGTGAGATCGATCTTTCGGTCGGCTCGGTCGCGAGCTTTGCCGGCATGATCCTCGCCTTGCTGCTGGATGCGGGCCTGCCCTCCTGGCTCGGCGCCATTCTGACGCTCGCGATGGGGGCGGCGATCGGCGCGGTCAATGGGCTGCTGGTGACGCGGCTGAAGATCCCATCCTTCCTGGTGACGCTCGGCATGTTGAGCGTTTTCTCAGGTGCGGCGCTCACCGTGACCAATACGATGCCGGTGCCGATCGTCGAGAACGGCATCAACAACGTATTGTGGAATGGCAGCCTGCTGACCATCGCGGCGCCGGTGTGGTGGACACTGCTGGTCGTGCTGCTGGGCTATTATCTGCTCCACGTCTCGCTGTTTGGCAGGCGGGTGCTGGCGGTCGGCGGCAATGCCGTGGCGGCGAGTTTCTCCGGCATCAATGTCAACCGCACGAAGATCTGGGCTTTCGTGCTGAGCGGCAGCGCCGCGTCGCTGGCCGGCATGATGCTGGCCGCGCGCAGCACCGCGGGCAATCCGAGCCTGGGCGCGGGGCTGGAACTCGACGTAATCGCCGCAGTGATCATCGGCGGCACCAGCCTGTTCGGTGGCTACGGCACCATTTTGGGTTCGGTGATCGGCGCCATCTTCATCGGCATCATCGGCTTCGGCCTGCTCGTGATGGGCTTCTCCACCAGCGTGCAAGAGATCATCAAGGGTGCGATTATTATCCTGGCGGTGTCGGTGAATAGAAGATGAGTCTTGGTTGGAGGGCTGCGTGCCAGGAGCCAGGGCAGACTTGTGGCGTGAGCCACCAACTATTCACCGCCTTATATGTGTCGCGGCGGCGCTGCGTCTTTGTTCCCAGCCGGCGCGTTCCAGCTCCGGGACTTCGGCTTCCTCGCTCGGATAGCCTAAGCAGAAATAGCCGATGAAGGTCCAGTCCGAGGGCACCTCCAGCACTGAGATAAGGCTCGCCGGATCCAGGATCGAGACCCAGCCCAGACCCAAGCCCAAGGCGCGCGCCGCGAGCCATAACGTATGCACCGCCATCACCGCCGAATAGGCGGTGACCTCGGGCATGGTGCCGCGCCCCAGCCCATGGCCTTGCGCGGGATCGGGATCAGCGAAGACGGCGATATGGCACGGCGCCTCGTCGAGACCGGCGAGCTTCAGCCGGGCATAGGAGGCGGCGCGTTCAGGCGCCTGGCTCGCCAGACACCGCGCGTTGCAGTTTTCAAAATTCTTGCGCACGGCGGCGCGTCTTGCCGGCTCGTCGACCGTCACGAAGCGCCAGGGCTGGCTGAGGCCAACCGATGGCGCCAGGCTCGCCACCTCCAGCAATCCCTCAAGAACCGCAGGCGCTACCGGCGTCGCGCGAAAGTGGCGCACGTCGCGCCGCCAGCGGAACAGCTCAAGCAGACGCAGGCGAAAGGTATCGTCGAAGACCGGAAGGCCCTCCGGCCCATCCGTTGCGGTGCCCCCTTCGCTCAAGACGCGCAGGGCACATAAGGACGGGCCGCATCCGCGCCGCGCGTCACCGTCGTGATGCCGATGACATAGCGGCCATCGGCGCTGCTGAGATCCTTCTCGGCGGTGCAGGCATAGCCCGGCAGCAAGCCAGCGGGGAAATCGCTCGCGAAGGAGGGATAGCCTTTCTTCAGCACCACGACATGATCGAAGCCAATATCCGCCGGCCGGCTGAGCGGATTCCAGGTGAAGTCTTGCGGCAGCGTCGCCGCACGCTGCCCGAGATAAGGGTAATAGAGGGACGGATCGACCAGCGCCGCCTTGGCATCCTCATGCGCGAGCAGGTCGTGCGTCGTCTCCGTCATGGCACGCAAATCCGTGTCGATGCGTGCGAGAACGCTTGGCTGGACGTGAAAGCCATAGACGCCATGTGCCCGAAGGCCAATGCCCCAGGTCGCGAGCCCGGCAAGCACCGCGACGGCGGCGAGTGGAATCGCCAAAACACCAAACCGGGCCACGCTTTCCGCGCGCAGGCTGCCCAGCAGCGCGCAGAGGATCAGCAGCAGACCGAGCAACAGGAGTGGAAAATACCACATCTCCTTGCCGGTCAGATGCGCGAAGACGGCGGCGATGCCGAAGACCAGCGCGAAACGCCACGCCAGCATGGGCGATAGTTTCGCCTCCACCCAGCCGCTACGCCAGCAGCTCACGAAAGCCCAGCAGGCCGCGACGAAAGTCACCACGGCGGAGAGCTTAACCGCGGCACCGGCATGGCGCCCGGCTTTGCGCGACAGCTGGAAAGCCCAATGCGCACGATAGACTGCAAAATCGCCCGCGAGGCGCTCGGCTTCTACCGCCACCACGGCGATGGCAATCACCAGGACGAGCCATTCCCACCACCGCACGCGCAGTGTGTTCCAGCGCGACGGGCGCAGCATCGGCAGCGCGCAGAAAGCCACGGCGCAGGCCGGCAAGGCCAGCAGCGGATGCACCATGACGGAGAGGGCGGCGAAAGCGAATCCCGCCAGCAGCCGGCCGCGCAGCAGGCAATCGAGCGCCGCCAGGGTGGTCAGCAGCGCCAGCGCATCGGGCCGCGCGATATCCGCGCCGAAGACGACCGGAAGGCTGAGATACCAGACGAGAACGAGCGCGGTGCCGAGCACCGGCCGCCGCTCATCCAATTCGCCGAGAACGACCGCCACGACATGGCGCAGGATCAGCGCCGCCCCGGTGACGCAGAGGAAGGAGACCAGCCGGGCGAGGCGGAGGCCGGCATGGTCTGCAAGGAAGAAGACGATGCCGTTGAGGATATAATAGCCGCTCGGCATCCAGTAGATCTGCGGCGTCAGCATCCGCGCGCCCGAGAAGCCGTTGCCATGGGCGAAGCTGACCGCTGGAATCAGGAAATGGATCTCATCTTCCCAAGGCGGCGGCAGCGCGAGCGGCCACACCGCATGTGCGAAGACAAAGCTCAAAATCGCCGCCGCACTCAGCAGGAGAAGGAAAGACCCCCATCGGGACAGCGGTGACAGCATGGAAATTTGTCCTTAAAATCTTGGTTCAACTCTGCACCGGGGGCTGGCGCAGGATTGTAGCGCGAGCTGCCGATCAAGACTCCTGATGCCAGCTTGAACCAAGCACTCACAACTTCATGCGTTTAAATATTCTCTCAGGCACCAGGCCGATCACCGTCATGATCGGCCACCAGATCGGCCGGACATAGATCACGTCTCGGCCTTTCGCGGTCGCCAGACGGATCGCGCGGGCGACTTCCGCTGGCTCAGCGGTTAGCCGGGCAGGGAGTTTCATGCCCTCCGTCATGCGCGTGTTGACGAAGCCGGGCTTTACGGTGATCACCCGCACGCCCTTGGCCGCCAAGCGGTTGCGCAGCCCCGACAGGAAGGCGGTGAAGCCCGCCTTGGCCGAGCCGTAGATGTAATTGCTCGCCCGCCCGCGATCCCCGGCGACCGAGCTGATCCCGATGATGGTGCCGCGTCCCAACCGCTCCAGCCGGTTGGCGACTTCGCCTAGGAACAGCGCAGGCGCCACGTAATTGGTGTTCATCACGCGCTCCGCCTCCGCGTGATCCGTCGCGGAACGCGACTGCTCGCCGAGCAGGCCGGCGACCATGATGACGGTCTCGGCCTCGGGAAAGCGATCGAGCAGCGGCACATGCGCTGCCAAGTCGAGCAGATCGAAACCGACGATATCCACCGTGACGCCGTAGCGCAGGCGGAGATCCTCGGCATCGCGCTCGAGCGCTTCGGCCCGCCGCGCCGCCAGGACCAGCGAATGACGCGCCTCGGCATAGGCCCGTGCCAGGGCCCGCGCGATATCGGAGGTCGCGCCCAGGATCATAACGGCGTCCCCGGGAGAGCCAGGGCGGGAGCCGGGCGTATCGTTCACAGATCGAGCCTTTGCGACTGGATGGAGGCGAATTTGCCCGCGGGATCCATGGCCGCGCGGAGCCGGCGGAACTCCGCGAGCCGCGGATAGCCGGTTCGCATCATCGCAGCGCCGGAGCGGGCATCCTTGGCGAGATAGAGTCGGCCGCCGAAATCCGTAACGATCGCGTCCAATTCGATGAGCAGGTTGAAAACCGGGATGCTCGCCGGGAAGTCGAGGGCGAGGGTATAGCCCTCGGTCGGGAAGGACAACAGCCCGTCCCCCTCCGCGCCGAATAGCTTGAGCACGGCGAGGAAGGAGCCACAGCCCGCCTGCGCGATGCGCCGCAGCAGTACCGCCATGCCTTCCGGGCAGGCGGCCAGCGGGATGACGCATTGATATTGCACGAAGCCTTGCCGCCCATAGATGCGGTTCCAGTCGAGTAGTGCGTCCAACGGGTAGAAGTAGCGGTCGTAGTCGATCAGAGCCGTGCCGGGCTTGGCGCGCCGGTAATAGAGCTCGTTGAAGACCCGCACGCTGTGGCGGCTGAGGGCGAGGCGCGGCAGATCCACGGGCACCCCGCGCGACTTACGGGTTGGTACGGCCAGCCGCTCCGCCACCTGCGCGCGCGGTGCATGCTCGCCGAGATAGACTAGCGAGCGGCCCGTCGGGGCAAGGCAATCGATCCAGGCCACGGAATAGGTCCAGGCGGCGGTGTCTTCCAGCAGCGCCATGGCCTCGGTGAGATTGGCAGCGCGCCGGGTCTCCTGCCGGATCATCGGGGTTTCGATGGCGATCAGCCGGAAGGTCGCGTCCAGGATGATGCCGAGCAGCCCCATGCCGCCGCGGCAGGCGGCGAAGAGTTCGGCGTTTTCGTCACGCGCGCAGCGCAGGATTTCACCGTGGGCGGTGAGTAGGCTGAGGCTTTCGACATGGGCGCCGAAGGTGCCGGCGGTATGGTGGTTCTTGCCATGTACGTCGGCCGCGATCATGCCGCCGATTGTGACGAATTTGGTTCCCGGCGTGACCGGCGGGAAGAAGCCGCGCGGCACCGCGAAGGTGAGCAGATCGGCGAGCAGCAGCCCGGCCTCGCAGGTAATCCGGCCGCTTGCGGCATCGAAGGCGAGGATACGACCGCTCGGCAGCGTCGAAAGCGTGCAGGCCGGGTTGAGCGCCGCATCGCCGTAAGAGCGGCCATTGCCCCGCGCGATAAGGCTTGCCTCGGCCGCGACCGCGGCCTGCGCATCCGCCGGTTCCCGCATGCCCCGCACCCGGCACTCCACCCGCGGAAACCGCCCCCAGCTGTTCAGAAGCATTGGTTTAGTGGCTATGCCACAAGTCTGCGCTGGCGCAGGCTTTACCCGCAACACGCAGGAGTGGGTGTAAGCGCATACCCAGCGGGTTCATATCGTACGGTCAAATACCAGGCGCCGGTCGAGATGGTATTTGGTCCAGTAGCCGATGGCCAGCCCCAGCACCGCGCCGAGATAATGCAGCGAGCCGCCATGACCGATGCGGTCGAACAGGAATTCGGTCGCCCAGAAGATCAGCGTCGTGCCGCCCGAAAGCGTCGTGTAAAGCGTGAGTTTGCGCGCGTGGTTGTCGAGGCCGGTCGAGCGATCGTTAAAGATCCAGCGCTTGTCGAGGAAGTATTTCGGCAGGATGCCGGAGCCGGTGCCGAACAGCATCGCCACGGCCAGCGCGAAGGGTCCGCCATAGAGGGCCATGACGCTGGCCTGAACCGCGAGGTTGATGGCGGTCGAGATCCCGGCGAAGACCGTATAGCGGACGGCCAGCGGCAGGCGCGGTGCGCGGGGCAGGGCTAAAACTGCGGGCTGCATTAGAGGCTCGCGGCGAAAATGACGAGGCAGAGTAAGGCGCAAACTTGGCTGGCCCGGTCGGTGACGGCAAAAAACACGGGATCCTCATGCATCTCGTTGCGATGCGTCAGCACCAGGATACGGCCGAGCCAGTAGACCAGCACGCTGCAGATCAGGAACAGCCGATTAGGCGAGCTATAGAGCAGCCGCACCGCATCGCTGCTGACGTAGAGCCCCATGACGAGCACCGCTGTGAAGCCGCTTGCCGCGGCCAGCGCCTCGAGTATCGGCAGATCCGAAAGCCTGTAGTCACGGCCGGAAGGATCGCCCAGGCCATTGGCGCTGCGATCGGCGAGCTCGGCGCTGCGCTTGATCAGCGCTAGGCTGGTGAACAGGAACATGCTGAAGGCGCCCAGCCAGGCCGACATCGGCACGCCGACCGCGACGGCGCCGGCATAGAGCCGGATGCCGTAGAGCAAAGACAGCACCACGACATCGACCATCAGCTGCCGCTTCAGCCCCATCGAATAGGCGACCGTGATGGCGTAATAGATCGCGAGCAGGGCCACGAAATAGGGTGGCAGCAGCGCGGCGAGGCCAAAGCTCGCGATCAGCAGAACCGGGATCATCACCAGCCCGTGCAGCATCGGCACGGTGCCCGCGGCAAAGGGCCGTAGACGTTTGGTGCGATGCCGCCGGTCCCGCGCGAGATCGGCGAGATCGTTCATCAGATAAACGCTGGAGGCGCAGAGGCTGAACGCCATGAAGGCGATCAGGCAATGCACGACATCGGCGGTGTCAATGAGATGGGCGCCGAGCATCGGCATGACCAGCAACAGATTTTTGGCCCATTGATGGACCCGCATTGCCTTGACATAGGCGCGCGGCTCGGTGCGCAGCTGGCCCAGCACGGTCGCCTCGGGCCAGCGTTTGACCGCCTGCCGCGTCAGCTTGGCATTAGCATTGACCACCAGGATGCCGGCCGCCTTCTCCCAGACCTGGAGATCGACCTTGTCATTGCCGGCGTAATCGAAGCCGCCCTCGCCGAAGGCTGCGCAGAGTGCGGCGGCCTTCGCGGAGCCGGAGAGGTTGGTGGTGCCGTCCGAGGCGAAGACGCCGTCAAAGAAGCCAAAATGCGCCGCCACGGCCTCCACGAGGGATCGATCCGCCGCGGAAGCCAGATAGAGGCGTCGGCCCCGCGCTCGCTCCGCCGCGAGCAGGTCGAGCAGGTCCTCATTCCAGGGCATGGGCGCGAAATCGAGTTGGACATCCTGGGCCAGTCGCGCCTTCAGTGCTGCCTTGCCATGGCGCAAGGCGAACAGGCCGCTGACCGCTTTGAGCGGCCGCGTCGCGACCGTTGCCGAGAAGCTTTCGACCAGCAGATCTGAACGCAGGAGAGTGCCGTCGAGATCGACTACGAGCGGTGGTTCGAGCGCCGCGTCGTCGGGAACCGCATCACGTGGCGAATCGACGACGACCCCGGCCGGGGAGAGGGTTTCCCGGTCACGCAGCTCCGTCGCCCGCGCCAGAGACGCCGGTTCAAAATTCATCACACCCTCAGCCACGAGGAGTCGTCATCCACGACAGCGGTTGCCCTGCAGACACTGATGCCTCGTTTCGTCGGTTGGGTCTTGATCGATATAGGGTAACTAATGGTGCCCGCCGTTCGAGTTGGCTCTTTGGCGAGGGGTCCGGAGGCGCTAATCACATCGGATAGCTAGGGTATTTACTACGGGGATCGCGGTTTCGGGCCAAAAATTATCCAGTCAATCCGTAACAATTCTTTCAAGAAGGGGTCCTTCAGAACGAGGTCGCCAGGGATTTTATCTTATCTGCGTCTATTCGGTCAGTGCAGAGGGTGAATGGCCGCCGTTAGAGCCGTGTGCCTTGGCAGCCCCGTCGTCACCTTACAGTCCGTTTGAGAAAGGTCAGTCATGGGCGATCCGGCGTAAAAGCAGGCTTCCCATGGCGACATGGATCATGG
>NZ_LMUG01000030.1:2123-21192 GCF_009766125.1 Acidisoma sp. S159 | reverse complement strand
GTGAGAGAGCCTTGAAGAGTTGGACACAGGTGACGTGCGCCCGAACCGCCGGATGACCGCTCCCGCTGCCCACCGGCTAAGATGTTGCTCAACCCCCACCAGTTAACGTGACAATCCCGCGGGGACTGTGGTCGGGCTTCCTGCGCCGGACGCCTCCTACGTTGGCACCGCCACTGTTTCCAAACCTCCAATCTGAGCTGCGGAATTTCTTCGGCCCAATTATCGCAGCTATGGGCGCGCCGGAAGGCGCCCGGGGTGTCTGGGACCCGGGCGGCGGCGTCTGGAATAATCGCTAATATGCTCCCGAAAGGGTATCATCCAGGATCGATTGATTCGACGATAGCCCAAGAACTTATCATGAGCTCCGGACTCAGGTAGCTGAACAAGGCGCCGGTCTGCTCGTCCGTCCCGCAGCGTGCAACCGGCTTCAGGTAACGCGGCGCGCTGGTGGGGGAGATCCTTTCCCTGGGTGGAGACGCGAGCATAGCCGATCAGCGGGACGGCAAAGGGTTTTCGTGGCATAATCGCCCGTCGCATAATTTGTCGCGCAAATGCTATCGCCTACGACAAAGATATGCGACACAAAAATGCAGGTGGCGACCAAAGGGAAAATTGTCGCTTGTCTTACGACAAGCGCGACACAACCTTTGTCCTGGTTTGGGAGGATTCAACTAGAGGGTTGCCTTTGTGCCAAGGACGAACCTGCTTCGCGCGATTGATGCTTGCGATGAGGCAGGGTAGCGGGACAACATTGATGTACCGGCCATTCGTACTGTCGCGCGATAGGAAGCGCCCAATGCCTTTCACCCGCATCTTGAAGGTGGTTGAGCGCGTAAGCCAGAAGATCCTCGCCCGGACACTCCGCCACCCCGAATGTGACCGCTTCGCCGATCGCGTCCTTTATCCACAAGTACCGCCACGGTCTGCCTATGCGCTGACAGGATTTATGCATCTTCCTCGATGCTTGCCTGCGCAATACTTGACGCTCCACCGTTAAAGTGCGCTGCAATAGCGTGACCGGCAGCGACAAAGCAGATGCACAGAATCACCGACGCCACGACGTTGATGGCCGCCCGCAACATGGCGCCGCTGCGAAGCAAGTCTAATGTTTGCAGGCTGAATGAAGAAAACGTCGTAAAGCCTCCACAGACGCCGACCATCACAAAGAGCCGGGCATTTTCAGACAGTGGATATCGTCCGTGAGCGAGCGTCAGTGTGCCAAACAGCCCAATTATGAATGAGCCGAGAATGTTGATTCCGATCGTTCCTAGCGGAAGATCACGACTGAGTGATAAGGTCCCCACGGAGATGAGGTAGCGCGCGGTGGTACCGATGGCGCCTCCCATTGCGATGAGAAGACATGTTGTAAAAGACATCTTTTTCCTTAAAGATCTGGGCACTGTTAATCGGAAACATAAACGCTGCTAAGGCGCCTCGATAATCTGACGCGTACCGCCCTGCACTTCTCTTTCGACGGTCGACGCACTGCCTAGTGATGCATTGCAATTGGGAGGTTTAACTCCGTAAGAATCTCCTCCGTAGCGCCGCCGAACAGGCGCTCGAGGTAGCGATTGTGGCTGAAGGCGCCCATGACCAGAAGATCGGCGCCTGCTGCTTTTGCTTCTCCCAGCAGAGCTGTTCCGATCTCCCGCCCGTCGAGCTCGAAGCGCAGAATCCTTGCCGGAACACTTTCCTGCTCCAAGCTGTGAAGCAGAGCCTTAGGGGCCGTCTCCTCCTGATTCTCTCTTCCAATGAGGATCGTCACCTGCTGTGCGGCCAAAAGAATAGGGAGCATGCCAGCCACTGCCTTCTTCACGGGAGGACTGGCTTCCCAAGCCACCGCGACGTGCTTGCCCAGATTGGTGGGCGGCGTTGCCGGGACCACGACCACAGGAGCCTCGGCATCGAGAAATAGGGCGGCGTGGAGCGTCGCCCTGATCTCAGGAGAGGCTCCTGAGCCGATTTGGCCGACGATGACCAAATCGGCGCCCCGAGATTCTGATGCGATTGTTTGCTCCGGTGGACCGACTACCTGACGGAGCGACTGACATTCGGCTGCGCTGTCTTCGCATTTCCAGCCGCGAAAAATATCGTTGAGGTCGTCGTACAGTTGGTCACGCCGAGCCTCGAAACGGCTCCTCCGCTCCTCGGTCCAGACTTCTTCTGTCGGCAAGAAGTCCGGATCTACCGCTGGTCGCGGATGCAAGACATCGAGCTGTCCTTGCTTCAGACGGCGCATGAGCAGCCGGGCTGACGCAAGCACAGATTGAGCGGTCTTAATGTCGTTCAGGATCGCTAGCACGCGTTCCATGGTCTCCCCTCGCATTGGTGGTTAAGAAAGCGGGGCTAATGAGACATCAGCACCGGCATCGACGGCTGATGAAGGAGGTCAGCGCTCGGCCCGCCGAAGAGACCCTCGATCAGTCGGGAGTGCCCATAGGCGCCGGCCACGATGAGATCGATTTCATTCTCATCTAGCAGTGCAAACAGGGCTGTGACCGGCGAGGCGTCTCCAGGATCTGCCCAGGCCTGAACCTCGACCGTGACGCCATGCTGTCTGAGATGATCCGCCATAAGATCTGGGGCCGACTCTTTGACATCCGTCTCCGGGGCAAATTCGAAGAGCATGACCTTCTCGGCGGCTACGAGGAGCGGCATGGCGTCGTGCGCCGCCCGGGTCGCTTCCCGGCTTGAATTCCACGCAAGAGCGATGCGCTTGCCGACGGAGGCGTAGGGCCATTCGGTAGGTAGGATCAGCAGGGGCACCCCCGCCGAGAGGAGGACGGGCTCTACGATGTCCGCCGCCAATTTTTTCGGCGAGTCAGGATCATGTTGTGAGGCAATGACAAGATCAGCGTAATGCGCATAGAAGTCCTTCCACGACTTCGATGTCTCATCCATCACCTTGTACTCGCCTGTGATTCCCGCCTGCTTCACGGCCTCGGTGAATCTCTCCTCGAGAACGCCCGCTGTGAAATGATAGGGGCCTTCGAGAGCCGCACGCGTGGAAACGTCCACCCCGGTCAGACGGGCACCATGGGCGCGCGCGACCTCGACTGCGAGCTTGACGCGCGCATCCGTGTCCAAGAATGGGTCGAGAAAAACGAGGATGTCTTTGTAGCTCATCGCACTCTCCAAAAACGGTTGGCGAGCGCATCGACAAGCTTCTCCTGTCCGCGCGCCCGCGGCCAGGAGTCATCAGCCCCCCGAAGGGGCAGTTTTGGGGGACTCCATCCCCGTTCGCTAGTTGTGGTGCCAAATCTCAGGGGCTTCAAGTCCCCTTCATCTAAATCACGGGCCCTGACCTGCGGAAGATGGAGCCTAGGTTAGGGTCGTTGAGGGGATGGAGTCCCCCTTTAACCGCCCTTAGGGCTGATGACTCCTGCGGCGTCGAAGACGTGGCAGGAGTACTGTGACTTCTCGCCGCGCTTCGATGGGTTTGTTAGTTGCACCCTTGAAGCGGAGGCTGATTATGATTGCTTTCCAAGTGTCCTTTCCCCTGTTGGCGGTCGTTTTGACGCTCTGCGGCTGGCGGATCCAAAGAGCATCCGCGCGATCAGCCGTGCCGATAGCACGACCGGCCGTCGTTACCCGATCCCGCCGGTAGAGTGGTGTGCCCCGATGGGAAACACACGCATCATTCTCGTGCGACACGGAGAGGTCGAAGGTATCGAACCTGCCATTTTCCGCGGAAGGCTCGACCTTCCGCTAACGGCGCGGGGAATCCGACAAGCCGAACTCACCCGAGACTACCTCCTGACGCTCGGTTCGGTCGCCGGCATATACGCCAGTCCCCTGACCCGCTGCCAACATACCGCGACCATCATCGGCGCATCCCACGATCTCACGCCTGGCTTTACCCCTGAACTCAATGACATCGACTACGGCGGGTGGCAGGGGCGATCTCATGAAGATGTCCAACGAGCGGACCCGGACCGCTTCAAGACCTGGATGACATCTCCGCTCGCCTTCAGCGCCAAGACGCTGCTGGAAGTCGCCGTCGTCCTGCTCGGGGCATCGCTGAGCGTGGGCACCATCCTCGCGGCAGGACCCAGCCTACCGATCTGCGCAGCGTCGCCGCAGCCGGCGGGCGCGTGACCGCGGCGGTCACCCTTTCGCTCGCGGTGCCGGGCGTCATCAGCTTCGTCCTCATCCGCACGCTCGGCATCGCCTGACGCAGCCGCCGGGGATGATTCCGTTGATTAATATTCGCGGCTTCGTCCGAGCCGATTGATGCGCCGTTGCGCTGATCGACTACCGAGCTACTTACCATGGAGGTGGACAAACATGGAGGTGGCAATGACTGCACAGATCGACGGAACGTCCGGTTTGATCGTGCATAAGGCGGACCCACTGAATGCCGAACCGCCGCTGGCGCGGCTGCGCGCCGCCTTTCTGACGCCGCAGGATTCTTTCTACATCCGCTCGCATGGCGAGACGCCACGGCTCGACGCGGCAACACACAGCATCCGGGTGGAGGGCGTGCCACATCGGCAAAGCTTCACACTGGCCGAGTTGCAGTCGCAGTTCGCGCACCGGACTGTGACGGCGGTTATGCAGTGCGCGGGCAACCGGCGGGCCGACATGCACGCCGTCGCCCCTGTTTCTGGTGATCCGTGGGCGCCCGGCGCCATCGGCAATACGCGCTGGACCGGAGCGGCCCTCGCCGACATTCTTCTCGCCTGTGGTGTTGACGCCAAGCCCGGGTGGCACGTCGCCTTCGCCTGCGCCGACGCGTGCGAGTTGGAAGGCAAGCGCTTCCGCTTCGGCGTTTCGATCCCGATCGAGAAGGCCATGAGTACCGATGTGCTCCTCGCCTGGGCCTTGAACGGCGAGGCACTGGCGCTGGAACATGGGCATCCGCTTCGCGTCGTTGTGCCAGGCTATGCCGGGGTGCGCAGCCCGAAATGGCTGGCGGCGATCACCGTCCAGCCCAGGCCATCCGACAACCCGTTCCAGGCCGAGGACTACAAGCTGTTCCCCGCCGACTGGACAAAGGAAACCGCTGATCCCGCGCGCGGCATGACGATCAACGAGATGCCGGTGAACGCCGCCATCTGCGAGCCTGCCTCGCATGCGCGTTTGAAGCCTGGCCGCGCCCGCGTCGCCGGCTACGCCGTCGCGACCGCGCGCGCCATCGTCCGGGTGGACGTGTCGGCCGATGAGGGCCGAAGCTGGCAACAGGCCGAGCTCCAGGCCGACCCGTCCTCGCCTTGGAGCTGGACGTTCTGGCAGACGGAACTCGACCTGCCGACGGGCGAGCACGTGCTCGCGGTGCGTGCCTGGGACGAGGCCGGCCAAACGCAGCCGAACCGGCCCGAGGAGACCTGGAACTACAAGGGCTACCTCTGCACCGCCTGGCATCGCGTGCCGGTCAACGTCGCCTGACGGCGGCGACGGGCACGCCTTACAACGTGTCTCGTCCGGGCATCATCAGTCGCATCAACGCGGTCGCGGCCGCGCTGCGGTGACGCTCGCTATGGTGGATCACATGGAAGGCACGCTCGGGCAGGACCACCTTGACCTGAGCCAGGAGCCCCGCCTCCAGCCCGCTGGCGGCGACGGAAGCAGAGATCGCGGTTGCCCCCATGCCGGCCTCCACGGCCGCCCTTACTGCCTCGTTTGTCGGCAGCTCCATGACGACCCGGAGCTGCGGGAACGGAATGCCGGCCGCCGCCATCGCGGCCTCGAAGGCCGACCGCGTGCCTGAGCCCGGCTCGCGCAGGACCCAGTCGAACGCAGCAAGGTCTGCGGGGGCGAGGGTTTCGGGTAAGCTGCTCGCCTCGTTGGCGCTGACGACGACGACGAGCTGGTCCCGGGCGATCTCCGTGATGGCGAGGGACGGGTCCTCGACCACGCCTTCGATGAAGCCGAGCTCCGCCAGACCGCCACGGACCGCCTCGACGACCTGAGCCGTGTTGCCGACGCCCAGGCGGATTTCGATTCCCGGATGCGCCCGGCGGAAAGCGACGAGATGCCGCGGCAGCCAATAGCTTGCGATAGTTTGGCTCGCATGCAGCGAGAGCCGGCCCCGCTTGAGGCCGCCCAGTTCCGACAGCACCAACTCCGCCGCCTCGGCGCGTGCGAGCACGGCCCGCGCCTCGCCGAGGAATACCGTGCCGGCCTCGGTCAATTCAATGCCTCTCCCGACCCGGCTGAAGAGCCTTGCCCCGTGGCGCGCCTCCAACCCTGCGATCGCCGCGCTGACGGCGGATTGCGCCAGGTGCAGGGCCTCGGCCGCGCGGGTCATGTGTTGTCGTTCGGCGACGGCGACGAAGACGCGAAGCTGTTCAAGGGTCATGCGCCGGGACCCCAGCATGCAGGCATCAGGCATCCTCCTCGATGTCGACCTGCGCGATCGTTACGGCACCACCGTTGAGGCGCGCGCCGAGGCTGTGGCCGAGGGCGACGAAGCCGATGCCGATGCAGATGCAGATGCAGAGAATATGTCGCAGCCTCTTTCGGACCAGGTCGCTCGCCGACATCACGGCCTCGGCGGTCTCCACCTCGTTCAATATCGCTAAAATTCGTTCCGTCGTCTTTTCTCCTGTAATTTGTTCAAGCGCCGTCTGTCAGTGCGACAACAGGACGGGCATGGACGACTGCCGAAGGAGGTTATTTGGCGTGCTGCCAAAGAGGTTTTCGAAGGTGCGGGAATGGCCGAATGCACCCGAGACGATGAGATCGATTTGAGACTCGTCCAGCATCGCAAATAGCGCCGCGATCGGCGATCGCGAGATCCGCAAAGTGCAAGTAACGGTGTTTTGAGGATTGCGCGGAACCGTCGGCAACAAGGAACCCAGTCCGCAACACAAGACCGCTGAGAATGTCGTTAATCTATCTTTCAATCCCGCGTTGTCAGAACAAGCCGCCTCTTCCGACTCGGCACGGGCGGACATGTCGACCCCTGGTAATCGGGCTCGCGCGCCAGATGCGCGGCCAATTGTATGTGATCATCGATGTCAGCGGATGCGGCCCGATAGCTCAAAGCACTCTCCACGTGTGGCGAGCGCTGAGACACCCCTCCTGCCCGCGCACCCGCGGTCAGGAGTCATCAGCCCCCTCGCGGGGCAGTTTTAGGGGACTCCATCCCTATTCTCAGCACGTGGTCAGCGCTGGTCGGATTACAACGGGGGCATTCGGGAAGGGCGTTTCGCTGGTGCGCCGGTTCCGCCTTGCGGCGTTCAGCCATCGGCCGCACCAATCAGGGAGTAACGCGCCGCGGCGGAGATCACCGGCACCTCGGCGGATGCCGCCTGGTCGGCGGCTGTCGCACGCATGCGCGCGACGTGGATGCGACCGGAATAGACCGACCGGCTCTCGAAGCGCCGGGCGACCAGCACTGCGCCACCGACAACGATCATCATCGGCACCATCATGGTGTCGAGCCGGCCGGTGAGTTCCAGCATCAACACGATCGCGGAGATCGGCCCCTGCGTGATCGCGGCCAACACCGCCCCGGCACCCAGCAGGGCGCATGCGCCGGTGGGTGCGCCCGGCCATATCAGCGCCCAGCCATGGCCGAGCGCCGCGCCGAACACCGCGCCGAAGCACATCGTCGGCGTGAACAGCCCGCCCGGCGCGCCGCTGCCGAGGCAGGCGACGGTCGCCAACGGCCGGAGCACCACGAGCAGAAGCAGCAGCGGCACGCCATACCCGCCCAGGAATGCCGCCTGGGCCACGTCCTTGCCATTGCCGAGGAGCTGCGGAATGGGAATGGCGAGGCAGCCGAGACCGGCGAAGACGAGGACCGGCACGATGGCCAGCCACACGCCGCTCGGCTTGTGACCGTCCGCCCAGACGACCATCCGGACATAAGCGACCGAGCCAAGCCCGAGGATCGGGGCGGCTAGAACCGCCCAGGCCGTCTGGCTGGCCGAGATCGCATAGGCCGGCAGGTGATAGGTGGTCTCGTTGGGCAGGATCAGCCCCGAAACGCCCGTCGCTATCAGCGATGTCGCCAAAGCCGGCACGATCAGCGAGAGCGATAGCGTGCCGAGCAATACCTCCAGGCTGAAGAGCGCGCCGCCCAGCGGCACATTGTACACGGCCGCCATGCCGGCCCCCGCCCCACAGGCGGCGAGGAGCCGCCGCTGGCCCGGCGGCAGCCCGACCCAGCCGGACAGCAGGCTGGCGATCAGCGCGCCGATCTGCTTCGGCGCCGCTTCGCGCCCGAGCGCCGAGCCCAGACCGACCTCGATGATCGAGCTGATCGCGTTGGTCAGCGCGGGAAGTGGTGCGAGGCGGCCCTCATGGAACCAGATCGCGGCCGTCAGCTCGCCGCCATGAGCGCCGTGGGCCTGCTTGAGGAAAACGCGCACCAGCGCGACCAGGACGCCGGCGCAGCCGGCGACCGCGATGCGCCATGCCCAGCCGGTCTTCTCCACAGCTGACACGAACTCGCCGGAGGCGTAATGCCAGGCGCCGTGCTGCACGGCGCGCAACAGGATCATCAGCAATCCGCCGCCGAGGCCGGCGCCGACGCCGGTCACGACGCGGGCGCACCAGAAGCGCGGGCCAAACGGACCGGACAGGCTGCCCGGAGAGACATTGGGCTGAGGCGATGTTCCCGACATCAATCCGACCGATGCGCTGAACCTGAGGACCAGATGGGTGGGGGCGCAAGTCTTTCATCGTCTCGCCCGGACTTGGCAACCGGGTGGCCCCTTCCCTGACAGCAGACCCTGTTGGTCCGTCGGTTCTAGTCACGGCGGGATGGATGTCGCGCGAGGGACTGGCCCGCAGGAATATGTTCAGTTTTCAGTTGTCCAAATCGGTGTAGGCGCCGTTTTCGCCTGGGGCCGACATCATGAGGCCCGCCGGCACTGGCTTAGATGCGCTGCAAGCCGAAACCGCTAAGATGCAAAACATGAGAATGAGAGCGATGGTCTTGTTCATAGTTGTCTTATCATGATTGGAGTTAAGCCGCCCCGCGCCGGGATTGATGCGCCACACAGCGTTCAGGCATTGGCCGCCCATTCGCCGTCTCTCGCGGCGAATGGGAAGGGATGGCGCCGTGGCGCATTGTGGTGATCAGTGGGCCGGAGTCTTTAGTCGCGCCGTGAAGTTGCTTCCGTCGACATCGGTGAGTTTGAAGGTGGAGCCGGAGGGCAGTGTGGCCATGCCGGCTGGAAGCGGGAATGTGATCGTTGCCATGGCGCCCATGGGCGCACGGATGCCGTAGGGTCCGGGGCCGAACTTGTTGTAGGCGTAGACGTTGTAGAAATCCGCCTTGGGCAGCGCCGAAAGCGCCTTGGCGTCCCAGACGTTCAGCACCGCGTGATCCGGGCCGATCAGCGCCGCCTGCACGATGTGCAGTTGAGCTTCCGGCGTTCCACCGTCGAGATAGGCATGAACCTTGATCGCACCGCCGGCCGCAACGGTCGCATCCGTCAGCGTAACGTGGTGTTTCGTCGGGCTCACCGGGCCGCCATGGAACGGGGTCAGCACCGACCCGCGATAGTAGCTATAAGTGCCGATGTTGAAGACAAGCACGAAGGCGAGCAGCGCAAAAGCAACGCCGCGAAAGCCGCCCTCACGCAGCGGCAGTGGCAGGGTGCCCCCCGCCCAGCGGAACCAGGCTCTGTTAGCGAGGCGGGGGTTGCGGCGCAGTAGCACGTTGTCGAGCGAGAAGGCGCTGCCACCGGCGAGCAGCAGCGTCGTACCCATCGCGAGGTTGCAGGCGGCCATGGTCCATTCGTCGATGCAGGTCGCGCCCTGCCAGCCGAACATGGCCATGAGGATGACCGAGAAGCCCATGGTCACGAGCGCGGAGAGCCGGGTCAGCAGCCCGGCCATCAACATGGCGCCGAAGATCAGCTCCGCCGCGCTGAACAGGATCACGCCGACATAGAGCAGGTCGAAATGCAGCAGCAGGAAGGAGATCAGATGATCCGTGCCGAACAGCGCGCCAGGCATCGCCGTCTGAAATTTGTTCGCCATCCAGTTATGGCCGCCCCAGGCGTCGAGTTTGGAGGGCGCATAAATGAAGCGGCGCGATCCGCCACCCCAATAAATGAAGCCCTGGATGATGCGCACAGCGAGAAGCGTGATGCCTGCGGCATACCAGCTTCGATCGGCGACGGACGCCTCGCTCAGGGATCTGGGTAGCGCCCCCGTTGCGCCGTATGTGGTGCTCGTCATGATGACCTCAGTTCTAGGGTTCACTTGGCAACGTCAGCTGCTGCGGGTGCGTACGGCTTGAAGCCGTAGCGCTCGAAAATCCCGAGAGCGCTTGGGGAATGGATGAAGGCGAGCCATGCACGAGCCGCCTCCGGATGGGGTGCGCCAGAAACTTCGGCGCCGGCATAGATCGCGGTTGCGTTGTCAGCCGCCGGGATCGGCACCTGGGCGATCGGGTGCCCTGCCTGCTCCTGGAAGATCGCCTCCGACTGCCAGGTGACGCCGGCATCGGCGAGCCCCTGCATGATGAAAAGCGGCGACTGGCGGTGGTGGATATGGGTCAGGATCGTGGTGCCGTCGGCGACCTTTGTCTTATAGACCATCGTCGCGAGCGCGCTGCCGCCAGCCTTTGTGAGCGACGCCTCGATCTGCCGCACGATCCCCTCGAAGGCGGGGTTCGGCATGACGAGGCGTATATTCGGCTTACCGAGATCGGCGAGCGTCTTGATGTCCGCCGGATTGCCCTTCGGCACCATGATGGTGAGCGTATTCGTGACGTAGGGAACTGCCGGGGCCGCCAGCACCTTCTTGTCGATGAGCGCCTGGACCTTCTTCAGCCCAGCGAAGTAGGCATCGGCCTTTACCGTCCAGGTCATGTTGCCGACGGTGATCGTGCCTCCCTTCGCAAGCTGGCGGACCAGCAGGCCGGGTGGGATCGTCTCCCAGTAGATGCGGCCCTTGTAGTCCGGGTTCGCCGCCTCGAACGCCTGCACCAGCGGTGCCATAGCGAAAAAGTAATTGCCGCCGACATACAGGACGAGCTTGGGGTCCGTCAGGTCGCCATGGAAATCGGCGAGGTCGTCCACCTCGGGCACGGTAAACTCGAAACCACGATCGACGGCGTCGTTGTTGGCGCCATGCTGCCACGGCGGGAAGATGCTCTCGTCGTAGCGCGGCGCCTCAGCCCGGCCGTGCCAGCCGCCCACGGCGGGCGGCTGGCCTGGAGAGGCCACCGTGGAGGCGGCCATCGCGGAAGCCGCCGGCAGGACGAGGGCGGACGTCACGAACAACACTTTGAGCAGCTTGCGCATCGCACGCTCCCTTACTTGGCGTAGAAGAAGCCGGCGCGTTGCAATTCGGGCAGCGTGCCGACGATGCCTGGTGTCAGCACGATGCCGGAGATGAGATGATTGGTCAGCTCCGCCGCCAGGGCGCCGTGCGACAGCTTGTCCGGATTGGCTCCCACCGCGATGAGCTTGCCGGTTTGTTCCCAGATGGCATTGTGGCAGGCGAGGAAGACGACGCCTCGGCGCTGCAGCGCCGGGATTGAGTTATCATCGGGGGAGAACGCTCCGGACGGATCCTCGTAATCCGACGCATTCGTCTTCCCGGCAGGCTTCTCCAGGATGAGCGTATTCGTCTTGAACTTGGGCCCCACCATCTTAGCGAGCTGATACTTGTCCCACATGGCCTGGTCGTAGAGCGCGAGATGGGCGGTGCCATGGGTCGCCGACACGGCGAGGAAGTCCGGATGCTTGAACGCCCAGATCTGCGCGTTCAGGGAATTGCGCATCAGATTGAGCCAGGGGCTCCCGATGTCGGTATTATCCCAGACCTGCTTCGGCGTTGGGGCATAGGCGATGACGGCATCAAGCGCCGCGCTGTCCCACTGGTCCGGAGTGGTCAGAATCATCGGCACAGTCTTGAAGTCGCGGCGGCGCGGTGCCTTAGCAAGAGTAGCCGCCAGCGCGCTCAGCTGCGTGCCGTCCGATGGCAGAAGGTCCGTGGAGAGCGTCGCGGCGAGAGCGGGCGAGGACCGGGTGATGGCGGCGGCGCCGAGCGCGACTGCGGCAATGCCTGCTCCACCAAACATAGCACGACGGGGGGTTTTCATTTTAAGACGCTCCTTGTTACCCAGTGAAAGCTAGGACGGCGACAGGGCACCTTCCAATTCTCAATGACGGACCGAACGATCCGCAAAATCGATCGTTCACGCTCTGGCCTGGCCTGGCCTGTTCCTGCCATCACCAAGGACGATCGATTCAATCTCGACTTCTCTGTGGATCGCGGCGGACAGATCGTCGATAGACGAGAGAAGTCCCGCAATGGAGAGACGCTCATGGTTGCCCTGCCCGGTGTTGCGAGCCCGCAAGCCCTGCCCGAGGTGCGATTGCGCCGCGAGATCGTGCGGCAGTTCACCCCCAACTGGTTCACAATAACGATGGGGACAGGGATTCTTGCGCTGGCGCTGAACCAGTTTCCCTGGCCCGTGCCGGGCCTGCACGCGGTCGCGGCCGGGCTCTGGGTTCTGAACATCGGCCTTTTCTCCCTCTTCACACTCCTTTATGCCGCCCGCTGGATCCGCTTCCCGCAGGAAGCCTCCCGCATCTTCGGCCATTCCGTAGTGTCGATGTTCTTCGGCGCCATCCCCATGGGCCTGGCCACAATCATCAACGGCTTTTTGGCCTTCGGCATCGCCTGGATGGGACCCGCGGCGGTCTCGATCGCGGAGGCATTGTGGTGGCTCGACGCCGCGATGGCGGTCGCCTGCGGGCTGCTCATCCCCTTCCTCATGTTCACGCATCAGACGCACAGCGTCGAGAAGATGACGGCCGTGTGGCTGCTGCCGATCGTTGCCGCCGAGGTGGCTGGTGCCAGCGCGGCGCAGATCGTGCCACATCTGGCCGATGCTCATGCGGCGCTGCGCACGCTCGTGCTTGGCTACGGCCTCTGGGCCTTCTCGGTGCCGCTCGCGATGAGCATCCTTGTCATCCTGCTGCTGCGCCTCATCCTCCACAAGCTGCCGCATCGGGACATGGCAGCCTCGGGATGCCTCGCCTTGGGGCCGATTGGAACCGGCGCGCTCGGCCTGCTGCTGCTGGGCGCCGCCGCGCCCCACGCCTTTGCGGCGGTCGGCATGCCGATGATGGGCGAGGTCGCACAGGGTATCGGCATCATCGGCGGCGCCGTGATGGTGGGCTACGGCGTCTGGTGGTTCATGCTCGCCATTCTCACCACAGCCCGTTACCTGAGCCAGGAGGGCATGCCCTTCAACATCGGTTGGTGGGGCTTCACCTTCCCGTTGGGCGTATACGCCGTCGCCGTGCTGGCGCTCGGTCGGCAGACCCATCTCGGCTTCATTACCACCTTCGGCGCTTTCCTCGTGTTGCTCCTGGCATTGCTTTGGACGGTGATCGCCACCCGGACTCTGCGCGGCGCCTGGAACCGAACGCTCTTCGTCGCCCCCTGCCTTGTCACCGGCTCGATTCCCGGCGACTTCGCCGCGGACGAGGTTTAATCGGAACTCGGACGACGATACGGCGGCGCAAATAACGCCTTGCCATGGGACGCGACTGGCTCAACGGCGGCCAGAAGCCGTTGCGCACAAGAGACTGTCCCAAAGACGGCAAGCGTGCTGCGTTAGTGCTGCCGGAATTCAACACCTGCGCACCCTGCAAGAACCGCGCGCGTACAGCCTCGAAACAAGCCAATATCTCCGCTACGCGCGATAACGGCGCTTATCACGTGTAGATAGTTCTTGAGACGTTTGTCGACGGCGCCAAACTCGCTTAAAAGCGGGAAATTCGCGTCAAACGGCCCTCAAGGGGTCACTGCACGATCTGTTAAAAATTGCCCGCTAGCGGGCCGTTCAGATGCCCATTGCCTTTGGATCGAATTCTGAGAGAGGGTTTTGAAAGAAACCTCCCAGGAAATGTTGTTCGATGGCGCACGCATCCAAAAACGACCGTTTGTGAAATCCGTCAAGTCGGCTTCGGCTGGCCTGCTGCTCGGTTATGCCCGTGTCTCGAAGGGGGACGATCAGAACAACGCCATGCAGATCAAGGCCCTCAAGGTCGCCGGTTGCAGGCGTCTGTTCGAGGAAACCGCCTCCGGCAGCCGATGGGACCGGCCGGAACTGCAACGCCTGCTCGACCAGTTGCGCGAGGGTGATACCCTTGTCGTCTGGAAGCTCGACCGCCTCTCCCGCTCCCTGAAAGACCTGCTGCACATCATGGAGCGGATCGGCAATGCCGGCGCGGGCTTCCGATCCATCACCGAGAACATCGACACCACCACTCCGGCCGGCCGGATGATGATGCAGATGGTCGGCGCTTTCGCCGAATTCGAGCGGGCGATGATCCGGGAACGTACCTCGGCCGGTCTCGCCGCCGCCAGGGCCGAGGGCCGCATCGGCGGCAGGCGCAAGAAGCTCGACGCCGCCAAGCGCCGCGAAATCGCCGAGAGCGTCATCTCCGGCCGCAAATCAGGGGCAGATATGGCCCGGCTCTATGGGGTCAGCCAGCCAACCGTCTCACGTATCGTCGCTGCTTACCTCACCAACCAGGCTTAGCGGGCAATTTTTAACAGATCGTGCGGTGACCCCATCTCCGTCCAATTTTGATATTTGCCGCTGCGTAGAGCGGGTAGGAGACGCAGCAGCTTCCAAGCGCTCGCAATCTCCAGGCTGTAAAGGTGGAGTCGCCCATCGTCGATACGAGCATTCTCCGCGATCATCATACCACCCCCGTAATGCCGACCATTGCCGACGGCAATATGCACTGTCCGCGTTTTATGGACCGTGCCGCCCCGCACAATCTCGGCAGAAAATGGCCGCAGGCGCCGCACCACCCGGAGCGCAGCTATAAGATAGCCTAACCTGCCCCAACGCCGCTTTGCGTCACGGGTCAGTGCGCGTGTCAGGTCTACCCCGAGCCCTATGCTGGCGACGTTGAAGAACGGGTGTCCATTTACCTGTCCAACATCAACGTGCCACACCTTCTCTGCGGCGATGACCTGGGCCGCAGCCTCAAGGTCGAGCGGAATGCCGAGCGTTCGAGCAAGATCATTGGCCGTGCCCAAAGGCAAGATGCCAAGCGGCAGCTTACTGGCGAGCAGGCCTGGTATCGCCGCGTTTAGAGTTCCATCGCCGCCGCCGATCACAACACGATCAATGCCGGGCGCCATCCGGCAGATTAAGGCGGGTAAGGCTGCAGCATCCTCGCAAGCCTCATTCAAGACCTGAATACCGGCGCGCCCTAGCAAATCGGTAGCCGCCGCTGCGACGTCCGCTCCACGTCGGCTGCGCCGGTTAACCACCAGGAGCGCTTTGCGCTCTGGCGTCGAAATAGCCGACTCATCGAAGCCACAAGGCATCTCGGGTGGTTGATCCTTGCTCGATTTCACAATGTCTCCCCCCAGTGTGCGACCACTTCGGCCCGCAGCCCGTCGAGTTGTTCAAGCGTCGCGATTGCTGCCTTACGGTGGGCGGCGGCGAGGCCCAGAATGACGGCTTCAAGGCAGACCAGCGTCACCCCATGAAGTGCCACGCGCTCGGCGCGCCCTCGCCGTGCGGGCAGCACGACATTAGCAAAGCGTGCAAGCTTCCTTTCCAGACTGTCCGTTACCAGCACTAGCGGCAGGCCGAGCCGCCGCGACACGGCAAACACTGCGCTCACCTCGCGATACGCTCGGCCGTAGGCCAGTACGATGAGCGCGTCACCGGCGCGAAGATCCAACATCTGATCGGCAAGCATTCCACCGGTCACGTTGAGCACACCGCTTCGCCGCCCCGATCGGGCGAGAAGGAGTGCCACATACGTGGCGAGCGCAGCGGAAGGACCGATCCCGAAAACAAAGATCCGCTCGGCGGGGTGCAGCACGCCGATCGCCTCGGCAATCACGGCCTGTGAGGCAGGGGTCCGCGCGGCTTCAAAAGCTTCGGCATGGGCCTCTAGGACCAAGGTGATGGCCCGGGATGTGTCCTCGCCCACGTCGTCCAGGGTACGACGCATGGCCTGGGCGGGCGTGGCGGGCCGCTCGATGGCACCGACAAGAGCCTGCTTCAGCTCCCCAAGGCCTGTGAAACCGAGAGCCTGCACCGCCCGGATCACCGTCGCATCGGAGGTCTGCGTCTTGGCTGCAAGTTCCATGGCTGAACTGGCCAGGACCGCCGCTCGGTTCTGATCGATAAAGCGGGCGACCCGTCGACTCGCGGGAGCTAGTGAGGGGCCTAGTGTCGCCAGACGCGTTTTAAATACGTCCATTCCCGGTTCTGTGCTCATGGCGCTCACCATCCTCCAATCACTCTGTAGTGAATGCATCACTATAGCAGAAAACTGTAGTATGTGCTACCGTGAGTCACGGCGCGCATGCAGGGGAGTGGACGGTTTGCTGAACATCGGTTGGGCCCATGCCGGGCCGTCAATCCTAGCGGCGTTCCTGGCGTCGCTGGTTGAGTTCGTTGAGGCGCTGACCGTCGTGTTGGCGATCGGCAGCGTGCGTGGCTGGCGCGACGCGCTGCTAGGCACCGCTGCGGCGCTTGGGGTGATGTTGGTTCTCGTCGTCGCCCTTGGCGGTGCGCTCACGCGCATTCCGCTGGGGGACATCCAGTTGGTTGTTGGCGCCTTGCTGCTGCTGTTTGGGCTACGCTGGCTGCGCAAAGCGATCCTGCGCTCAGCCGGCGTCATCCCGTTGCACGATGAGACCGCCGCCTATGGCAAGGAGGTCGAAATGATGCGCAAGCATCGTGTCCAGTCGGGCGGCTGGGACCGGATCGCTTTCGCCGGCGCTTTCCAAATCACCATGCTGGAGGGCACAGAGGTCGTGTTCATCGTCATTGCGATTGGCGCCGGCGGGGCTGGCCTTCTACTTCCGGCTAGCTTTGGCGCGCTTGCGGCATTGCTGGTCGTGATAGTGCTTGGTCTGGCAGTCCATCGCCCGCTGGCTAACGTGCCGGAAAACATGCTCAAGTTCGTGGTCGGAGTGCTTCTGTCGGCGTTTGGCAGCTTTTGGTTTGGCGAAGGTGTGGGCGTCGTCTGGCCGGGTGCCGACTGGTCGATCCTGGCGCTCGTGGCCGGCTTCCTTGCCGTGGCACTGCTGGCCGTTCCGCTTTGCCGGGCGCAAACTGCTGCCCGCCCTGCCATCACCACCAACCCTTAGGAACGCGCCATGAAGTGGATCGGCACGATCGTGCGCGAGGTGTTCGGACTGTTCGTCGATGACGGGAACTTCGCGATTGCGATTCTTGTCTGGCTGGCGCTGGTGGGGCTGGGCCTGCCGCGGCTCGGGATTGCCGCCGTCTGGGACGGGCTGATTCTGTTTGCTGGTCTGGCGCTGATCATGGTCGTGAGCGCCGCCCAGCGAGCCAGGCGCTAGGCCGTGGAGGGCGGGGGGCAAGCGGCGACAGAAAGTACAACACCCACGCCGCCCCCCTCGATTGCCGGCGGCCGTCTCTCGCCTTTCGTCCTGCTCTGCGTTGTGGGCTTCCTTGGCAGGCTGAGCTACGAGATGCTCCGCAGCCCGATCACTTCGCTGTTCGCCGAGAAAATCGGGGCACCGACAGAGATTATCGGCCTACTCGTCGCCTCTGTGACGATCACCGGTATTTTTGTGAAGTTGCCCTCGGGTGGCCTAGCCGATTTGTTCGGTTTTCGGCGGCTCATGCAGGCTGGGTTGTGGGTTAAGGCGACGGCACCTTTCCTGTATCTGCTCGTCGCGATTTGGCCGGTGCTGCTCGCGGTTCGCTTCTATCACGGGCTTTCGACGGCGCTCTACGCACCCGCGGCCTCGGCCCAGGTCGCAAAATTCTATCCGACCGAACGTGGAAAACGTCTTGGCATCTACGGGGCCGCCGAGAATGCTGGTGTTGTGCTAGGGCCGGTGCTCGGCGCATCCGTTCTCGCCTGGTCCAGCTTCTCGGTCGCGTTCGTTGTTTCCGGCATCATCGGCATACTCGCGCTGCTCGCGGTCATGCCGCTGCCAAAGGACAACCCGCCCAAAGCCGCCCGCAAGAGCGTCGGCGAGATCACCAGCGGGCTGATTGCAGGTGTGCGCCAGATCATCGGCGATCCCGCGATCCGCCTGGTCAGCCTGATGGAGGCGACGCTTTATACCAGTGTGGGGACGTTGCAAGCCTATCTGCCGCTGTATGCCTTGACCCGGCATATCTCCATTGCCCAGATCGGATTGATCTTCGGCGGCCAGGGAATTGCCTCCATCGTGTCCCGCCCTTTCATGGGAAGTGCGGCGGACCGGCTCGGGCGGCGGCCGTTTATCATGATAGGCGTGACTCTTTGCGCAGCGGTGCTTGTCGCGATCCCGTTCATCGGCAGTTTCTGGACGCTGCTTGGCCTCGCCGTGCTGTTCGGGCTCGGGACGGGGATGGTCACGCCGTCCACAACCGCGATGATTGGCGATCTCGTGAAGCGAGGCGACTTCGGCGCGGCAATGGGAGTTTTCGGCAGTTTGTGGGATGTCGGCCATGCCAGCGGCCCGCTGGTCGCCGGCGTGCTCATCGTTTGGCTTGGCTACCAGGCTGCCTTCGGGATCATCGCCGCAACGATCCTAGCGGCACTCGCCGTCTTCGTGCTTGGCAGCCGCGACCCGAAGTTCGGCAGCAAATAGTGTCGTCCTTAATGCACAAGGAACAGGGCCGCCGTGCCTCCCGCTGCACGGTGCGAACTACGCGCCGGTTAGTGTCGAACCTCAAATAAATGCTACCCACGTGACCTACTTACATTCACTACTAGCAAAACCGGTGCTAGCGACTTTTCTGAGAGCTGCTGAGTTTTTTGGATCGCGCACAAAGACGAACGCTTCATGTAGAGCCTTTGCCTTGTCCCCTTCAGTCTGCGGCACAACTGCGTTAGGATCGTGACGCAGAAAGTTAGCCAAATCAAACTCGGCATAGTCACCCGTAAGTTTCAGGTGACACGCTTGCTCAAGCCACGCTGCGACTGAACGAAACGGATCGTCAGCCATATGATTCAAAGATGATGGCGGAAACTCTCCAGCGCGAACAATACCATCAGGACCTTGCAGATTAGCAAGAGAATGATCGGCCATCTGCGTCCAAAAAGTTTTAGCGCTATCGGGCAAAACTTGCAATTTAGCGGAAATTTTGCAAGTCGAAGAAGCCCCACTATTGATCGTGCTCATTGCGGCTGCA
>NZ_LMUG01000030.1:0-2113 GCF_009766125.1 Acidisoma sp. S159 | reverse complement strand
GACGATTGTCGGCAAATGCATGGCGCGACACCGCGCCGCCGAGTTTCGGCGCTTCCTCGCTATGGTTGAGAAGAACGTCCCGGCCGACCTCGACGTGCACGTCGTCATGGACAATGCATCAAGCCACAAGACCAAGCAGATCCGCAGTTGGTTTGCCAAGCGCCCTCGCTGGCACCCGCACTTTACCCCGCGTCGGCATCCTGGATCAATCAGGTTGAGCGCTTTTTTGCCTTGCTAACCGACGAGCAGATCAGGCGCGGTACGCACCGCTCCGTTCGAGAGCTTGAAGTGGCAATCGGCACCTACATCGACGCCCGGAACGCCGATCCCAAGCCTTTTCGGTGGACCAAGTCCGCAGACGACATCTTGGCGTCAATCCAGCGCTTCTGCCAAAGAACCGTCGACGTCCAGCAGAGATGTGGATAGAAACTTCGGAATCAGGACACTAGTTCCGCACGCTACAGATGGCCGACTCTCTTTGTTTGGCGCTTACTCAACACAATTCGTGTTGTAAGTTCTTCTCATTCGCGTGATCTGGCTTTGGACACGACGTTGCGGTTTGTTCGCCGGACCTTGCAAGCTTTTGGAGGTGTCCGGGTTGTTCCTTAAGCGAGCTTGGATCAATACTCTTCCTCATTTCTCGAAGGTTGGAAACATGATATATGCGACATCAAGATCAGGTGGTCCGGGCCGATTGGTTGCGCAACTAGCAGTTCCTATCATTTGGCTTGTCTTGGCTTGTTCCCAAGCATGTGCCGGAGAAGCTGAGGTGTGCGCATCTCATCAAGATGCTAGGGACTGGCGGCCCTTGTTTAGCGCAGGTGCGATAGTAGTGCCCACAGGGACAGTCTTCGATCATGCGGGCCACATTATTGGCACGCTACAGGACCCTCGGGATTTCGTCCATGAACTGCCAGACGGTAGAGGATGGAAGGTGTCGATCGCCGAACTGAACCGTCGGGAGAAACTAGTTCAGGAGGACTCTAACCCTTCACCGGACGGGTCTGCATTTGTAACTGGCGTCTCGATCAAGCTCACGGAGAAACGGCCTTGCGCCCGCGTTTCAGCGGAAGCCATCCTTTCGGGAGATTGGCGCTGGACACGTCAAGCAATTCCAGCAAACGAAAGTCTTTACTTCCAGGTGGCTGGGGTGTTGAGAGATGGAGTTTTAGATACAGTGTTTGACAATGACGGGGATCCCTTCGAAAAAGCAGCGGCGCGCAGTGAGCTCAACGCTTCTGTCACCGGGAATATCAACAGGGCACAAAAGCTCAGTGAAGGTCAGTAGGAGTGGGTTGCTAAGCTTCAAATCAAGTCGCTCAACTGTCGCGCGCTCGAAGGAGGCTAATCCTGCACGTGTCCTGTCCTTGTTCGGGGTTAGTTTGTGCCTCATCATCTGCGGAGCCTGCTGCAGCCTCCTTGCCTTTCGATTTCTGAAGCAGCACTGAACTCAATCTGCCTCTTCGAACCTTTCTGATTGGACCACGCCTGAACGACCAAAGGACAAGTTGCAGTCTTCGCCAGCTTACGTCCGCGCACCCGAAGGCAACGGTTGCAGTGCGGTAAGCGGACCTAGCGAGGCGCACCGCGGACTGGGCGGGCGTCGGTGTCGACGCAATGCGCCAGAATGAGATCAGTCACAAAGTGCTACTCCATAGGCCGAGAGAGTTTCCGCCTGAATGCCCGAACTCCGAATTTAGTTGGATGGTGGCGTAAAGCCGTGGTGCCACAGCCCAGCATCAACGGCGTCCTTCGCATTGCACGAAAAGAAAAGTGGTGAAGCGTTCCAGCATCCCGCTCCACGTGGAGGACAATACGTTACGATGCATAGCCGTAACGACAAGTGCAGCGCTGCTCGGCCTCGCTGTCGCCAATGACGGCTCTCGTCACGTTGAGGAGCGGGCGAGCTATGCCAGCAGTTCATGGTTGCCGGACTGGCAATAAGGCGATTTGCGCCTGATTGCTCCCTAAGGGCGTTGTCACGTTAACTGGCGGTCTGCGACGGCCTGGGCGAGGATGATGGCATGAAGAAGCCGCCAGACCCGCACCATCGCCACCGTTTCCCGGCAGACCTCATCAGCCACGCTGTATGGCTCTATCACGTGTTCAGCCT
>NZ_LMUG01000029.1:4453-4568 GCF_009766125.1 Acidisoma sp. S159 | reverse complement strand
GTCATCGTCGGAGGCTCATCGGGGATCGGTCTCGCGACCGCGCGTCATCTCCTCGCATCCGGCGCCCGGGTCACCATTGCGGGCCGTAACGATAACCGACTTGCCGAGGCGGGAG
>NZ_LMUG01000029.1:1109-4322 GCF_009766125.1 Acidisoma sp. S159 | reverse complement strand
CCTCGGAAGCGGCCAGGGCGTAGGGCCTTTCGCGACCGTCAGTCTTGCCAGCGTTCGACTTGGCTTCGAGGAGAAGGTTTATGCACACTTCGCGACAGCGCAGGCAGCGCTGCCGTTCTTGAGCCCAACGGGCAGCCTCACCTTCGTCTCGGCCGTCTCAGCCCAGGCTGCCGTGCCTGGCACCGCCGGGATTGGCGCTGCCAATGCCGCCGTCGCAGCGCTCGTCCCGATCCTCGCCGTCGAACTCAAGCCCATGCGTGTGAATGGGGTCTCTCCGGGCGTGATTGATACACCGTGGTGGGACGGCATGCCTGAGCCCCAGAAGCAGGCGATGTTCAAAGACTTCGCGGCCAGAACCCCGGTCGGCCGCGTCGGGCGGCCGGAGGACGTGGCGCAGGCGATCGCGTTTTTGATCGCCGACGACTTCATGACCGGCCAAACGCTGATCTGCGACGGCGGTCTACGTTTTACGGCTTAAGCGGAGCCGGCCCCTAAACTTGGCCGCGGTAAGAATGTGAGCATGCCGTCATGGTGCGCTGGCCTGCCCAGGTGCCACAGGTTCTGTGTGCGGAGCGTGTAGGAAATCGAAAGCAAGGAAATATCGTACTGAAGTTGGCGAGTCGACTGTTTACCGGCTTTACCTCGGATTTCCTTACCCAGAGGACATCAAGGAAATTGCTGCTCAAGATGGCTGGGACGGATTGGCGCGGCAGGTTGAATTGCTTATGACAAGGACGTAAGAAACCAAGCCGGTGCGCGTCAACAAACCCACTTTGGTTATCGGTTGCGCGCACGATCATCTGGCTCCGCCCGCTTATGCACGTGGCCTGGTCGATCTCATCCCAAACGTGCGCTATTGCTATTTGGAGATAGCAACGGGCCATCTCGCGACATTGGAGAGCCCGGACCAAGTAGCCGATATATCCTCGATTTTGTGAGCGCCAATTTCGGTGTGATATCGTTCAACGCGCGGACAGGCGGGTTAAAACGCGTGTCGAGGCTCTAGCCCGGGGTGCGAGAGCTAGCGAAGCGCGTGTGAGCGAGCGGGCACCGTACAATGACGCAAGCTGTCGGGCTAATATTTCTGATTGGGGTCACTCTAAATTCCGTGGCGGGAGCCAGCTAAGGAGACTTGCTGGATCCACTCGAGCCCCCACGACAAGCAGACTTTCCGGTTTCGAACTGCGGGCCATAGTGACGGCCTTCCTCGGGCAGACGCCGAAACAGTTCACCTCAATGATCCTGGTGCTTCGCCGGCCGTGTTTTCGCAGATAGGCACGAAGAACGGTCTTTAACGGCTCGGCGCCATCTTTGCCGAAGCCGCCCGAGAGTTTCTTGCTGCACTTGCCGCAGATTAAGAGGGTCTCGTCCCAACCGGTCGGGACGCTTAAGACCGTTGCAGGCGCGACGTTGATCCTTTTACTCATGAGCGGAAGTTGGGCTCAATCTGATACTGGACAACCCGCAGTGCGCCTGTCGACAATTGGGAGGCCGACAAACTCGCAGGGAGAACGTCTACGAGATGTATGAATCGATCCATCGCCGCTGCCTCATCAGGGCGGACGCTCTTCTGATTGAAGACGTTGACCGTGAGCGTAATCCTTGACCGGAGGGTGAACGACGGCTCCTATTCGCCCTTGCCAGACGCTGACATGGAATTTGGATGGAGCCGGGTCTCGATGGTATCTGAGTGACAAGGCGTCATTCGCTTGAGACGGCGTGGTGGCTGCTCGATATGAGAAGGGGTTCGGACTATTTCAGAATTCCAGCCACGACGGCCGCTTCGCTAGTCGTCCTGGTTTTAAGATCGGCTCGAAGACGAGCGGATTGAACCAACACTCAATACTAGACAGTTTTAACCTTGCGCGGGCGGCCTGGACCCCTCTTGCCGGCGCGCGACTTGGCCAATTTCGCCCGTTCCCGTGAGGCCTTCAACTCTCCGCGGATCGACGCCAGCGCGGCCTTGATGGCCGCAGGACGCTTATCTTCCTTGATGGCGTCAGCAGCAGCAAAAAAGGCCAGAAACAAGTTCTTCGTTCCGCGCGGCGCGCGGGTGGTGGTGGCAGACATAGTGCATGTTTCTTTCAGATTGCGGGCGAATTCTGACGCAAGGTCCAATATCCAACTAGTCATCAGGATGGTTACGACGCGACATTGGTCGAAAGCCGCAGATGGCGTCGATTCCTCGCAAGCACAATATGTCGATGCATTAAAATTTGATAATCAGATCGGCTAAACATAGCTCGGCCTTTGGCATATGGACCCGCTGAAGAAAAATATCGTTTTCTATGTCGCGCAATGGCTACGAAATCTGCAAGACAAAGCTGTGGCCGATTAACGAAATTCGGCCATGAGCGACGCTAAGTGCCTACTCTTGGGGTGTTCGCCGTTATCCAAACGGAAAATGTGTCGAGCATGTCCGTTAAGACTTCCGCATCCGTGCGGCCAGATCGCGCTGGCACATGAAAGGAGTGATCCGCTCCGCTGACCTCTGCGAGCGTCGCCCTTGCGCCGAGCGTGTTGATGGTTTGAGCAAGCAGCGTCATGTCGGCCAACGCGTCCCGCGTGCCCTGTAGAAACAGCATCGGAATTCGAATTTGGTTGAGATGCTGTGCACGTGTGACCGAGGGCTTGTTGGCCGGATGCAGCGGAAAGCCAAAAAAGGCCAGACCCTCGACCTTGGGGAGCGGCGCCTCCGCTTGCGCTTGGGAGGTCATGCGACCGCCGAATGATTTGCCGCCGGCGATAAGAGGCAGTGCTGGCAATTGCCGCGCCGCCTCGATGACAGCCGCTCGAACCGTTCGATGTGCCAGAGCCGGGCTATCAGGCCGCCGCGAGCCTCGCTCCATGTAAGGGAATTGGTAGCGAAGCGTCGCGATGTTCCGCTCAGCGAGACCGTCGGCAACCGCCGCCATGAAGGAATGGTTCATGCCTGCCCCGGCGCCATGCGCCATGACGTAGCAGGCCCGCGCTGCGGCAGGCACCTGCAGGATGCCCGAGACGGTGCAGCTCTCGTCGACTGCGATTGTCAGAGCGGTTGCCCGCGTCATCGCCTTCATCCTCTCGCATGGACCATGCGCTCGAACTCTTTACCATTCCCCAGGGAATGCGCCGTATCGCGCCGAGACGGCGGTTGAGGCGATTGAATCTGTGGGATTCGATGTCCGCCTACCTGAAGCCACGTCCGTGCGACCGCCGGCAGGCATAGCGCTG
>NZ_LMUG01000029.1:0-1099 GCF_009766125.1 Acidisoma sp. S159 | reverse complement strand
AGACCCTGACGCTGCCGATCTCACCGCCGCCACCGCGGAGGAGATCGCGGCCGTCCTGTCCTATGCGCTGCGTTACGATGAGCGCGGCAAGCCGCGTCGCAGCGGCTGGGATTTCGCCGCCGGGATGGCGGCAGAGCGCCTGACGGAGCACCTGCGTCGATCCGGCTACATCGTGATGCGCGCCCGCCCCGGCCGCCCCCACTCCGCTGGCTAGGCGGATGGCATGGCAGATCTCGCACTTCGAATAGATCATCAAGCGGCCCTCATAGAACTTCGGAGCGCCGTCGCGCGCCTGGAGCGGGGGACGGTTGTGACGGAGGCCGAGACCATCTCCCTCTGCCCACCCATCGACCGGCTGCTGCCTGCCGGGGGCTTGGCCCGCGGGGCTTTCCACGAGGTATTGGCTGCGGACACCGGCGCCGCCACGGGCTTTTGCGCGTTTGTCCTCGGCAAGGCGGCTGAACCAGTCATCTGGATTGGCGCCGAGCCGGATATCTGGCCTGCAGGTGTTGCGGAACTTGGTCTCTCGCAGAGGGATCTCATTTTCATTGCCGCCAAGCGCGCCAAGGACGCCCTTTGGGCCTTCGAAGAAGCGCTGAAATCACCGGGCGTGGCGGGCGCCGCCCTCGTGCTCGAGGGGCCGGCACCCGACCTGATCGCTGCCCGGAGACTTCAGCTCGCGGCTGAACTCGGTGGCGGCATCGGCTTGCTCATCTTGCCCGACACGGATCTCGTGCCGCCTTCCGCCGCCAGGAGCCGTTGGCGGGTCGGAGCCGCTAAAGCCGATCCGTCCGACAACCCCTCCTGGCGTCTCGATCTCTTGCGTGCCTCCGGCGGACGACCCGCAGCTTGGACGGTCGTCTGGGATCGGCAAAAGCAGGCACTCGCCTTGGCGTGCGACTTGGACCAAGAGCCAGAGCCGGCTGGGCTTGGCGTCGCATGAAGCGCCGACGCTTTCTCGTTCTGTATCTGCCGCAGGTTGCGACCGACCGCATCCGGCAGAAGGAGCCGGAGCTTGCCAGCGTCCCCATTGCGGCCTGGGACACCCAGGGCAACCGTCGCTTGCTGACGAGCGTCGATGCGCCCGGCACCACGCTGC
>NZ_LMUG01000028.1:0-13035 GCF_009766125.1 Acidisoma sp. S159 | reverse complement strand
GGGTTTTGTCGAGGCTGATTTGGTATCCCACTCTGGCCCGTTCGCCAAAGGGGCCTTTACGCAGACGCTGGTGCTGACCGATATTGCCTCGGGTTGGACGGAGTGCGCGCCCTTGCTGGTGCGCGAGCAAACGGTTTTGACGACCGCGCTGACCGAGCTGCGAAAACTGTTGCCGTTCCCTCTCCTGGGCTTCGACACGGACAACGACAGTGTGTTTATGAACGAGACCGTTAGAGACTACTGCCTTCGCGACGGAATAGAGCTCACGCGCTGCCGACCATATCGGAAAAATGATCAGGCCTTTATCCAGCAAAAGAATGGCGCCATCGTTCGGAGGATCGTGGGTTATCGCCGGTTTGAAGGGTTGATCGCTACGCACGAACTCGCAAAGCTTTACGCATTGACGCGCCTGTTCATCAATTTCTTTCAACCGTCTTTCAAGCTGAAGGAAAAGCATCGCGACGGCTCAAGGGTCGTTTAGCGATACCATCGGCCAGCGACACCCCATCAGCGCCTGCTTGCGGACGTGCGCATCTCCGATGAAACTCGCGATCGGCTAAATGCCCTCTATGTCACATTAGACCCGATCCTTCTTCTGCGAGACATTCGCCGGGCTCAAGAACGATTGGTCGCCATCGCGGATTCAGCTCCGGGAGACCCCGTGCCCGAAAGTGGCGCGATCCCGCTCGATGCGTTTCTACAGGGGCTTCGTATTGCCTGGCGTGGCGGCGAGGTCCGCCCGACCGCGTCTGCGAAACCGCCGGCCAAGCGCGAGCGCCGCCGCCCTGACCCCATACTCGCGGTGACAGTCGAACTCAAAACCTGGTGGGATGCTGAGCCGTGGCGATCATCGAGAGAGTTCCTCGATCGAATACAGGCCAAATACCCGGGGATGTATCCTGACGTCTGATCCGCACTGTGCAGCGCCGCATCAAGATATGGAGGGCGGCGACCGCACATGACTTGGTGTTCGGCCCCTTCGCAGGCGCAGAACGTATGGTCGAGCCAGTCGTAGCACCACTGTGACATCGGCAGTGCCAAGGCGGGCTGCCTCGCCTTGTGCCGCCGATGGCTACGCTACGCAGCCCGCCTTCTAACGACTTGCGAGCAACAAATGGCTGGACGTGAGGCGATATCTTCGGGAACATTTACATGAGGCAACGGGCTCAACGCTCGGGAGCATCGCTGGGTGAGGCAACACGTTTCCGGTCCTGATCGTCGCGCCACAGCACGCGCCGCGACGCGTTGCAGCACACTGGGCATGCCGCAGATGTGGATCGCGGCGCTGCCTGGATGGTGACGCGCTGCGGTCCGCTGAGTAGTGGTAGAAGGCCGCCGGCGGCACTTCCGACCCCCAGGGCCGCTCCTCCCTCACCGTGACCCAAAGCCGTCCCGTCTTGGTCTTGCCCAGCCCCTGCGAGAGCACCGGAACCGTGGTGTCATCGGCTTGGACAGCCCTCGCTCTGGCAGCTCAACGTGACATGAGGGAGAGAGGCGAGGAGCGTCAGGTTCCAGATCCCGCAGCAACTCCCCCAAGGCCATCAGAGGCCGCTTCCCAACTGCGCAGGCAGTGGTGCGGCCTGCCGCTGGGCGCGCGTCCGGCTCGTGGATCCTGCCCGGGCACCTCAGAGCGCGCCCGGCAACACTGTTTTTCATCGGGTTGGCCACTGAAGCCGCGCGATAGTGACGGGCGACCGAGGAGCCGCAGCGCCGAATGCTAACATGCTTCCGACTACTCCCACCGGATCCACCATACCTACCTACGCTTGGGTTGCCTAGATTTATAATACGATCAATGAGTTAGATAGCCATCTGCAAGCCTCTCTACTTGCCGCCCAACTATTTCCCAGGGTCGCATTAGACAACCACACGCAGGTCGGGCAAAATTAGGGATAGACTCAACCTTTTAGACTAAATTTGCACACAGTCTCAACCAGGCGGCAAATGAAGAATGACTAATATGGGCCGGGGAGCTGCCGCAAGAATGGACGACGCTACGCATTACGAAGCCCGCTGGGAGGCGTCAGCAGCCTCGATACGAACATTGAGGAACCGGCTGCTTGATCTGACGGCCCGCAACCCACTCATATCCTTCCCTCATTCACGTCAAACCGGCAGCAGGACAAGCATTCGCGCGGTGAACAGCACCATCGACGCACTATTTCACCAACTTGATGGTGATCGGGCTTTGATAGTGCGCTCACTTCCACCCATGGGCACAGAGCCTGACGATGAGCGGACCGATCTTTTCCGCTCCGCGTTGGAGGTGGCTCGCATAACCGATGAGCAGTATCAGAGCGCCTTGAGTGCTCTCGCAGAGGACGAGCTGGCCTCGGCCAAAGCGGCAAGTATCGAGCGTGGGCTTCGGAACCGCGTCAGGGATGACCTAAAATTCCCGCTCTGGCGAGCTGCGAACGCACAAGGCCTCGCGGACTACGCGACAAGTTTGGGGCTATCTTCATCATTCGACCTGAAAGACACTTCGGGTAAATCTCGAAAGACGGACAACGTTGATCTACAAACCCTCATGTTGCCGGAGCCGATGGAACGAGCTCTAGCGAAAATTCGGGATACCGCGCGCACAGTCGCTGAAGAGACTGGTATCAGCACACTACACGTCGCGTTCGGATTTCTTGAATGGTTTGAGAGCGATAGTTCAGATCGTCCACTTGCGAGCCCGCTGCTGCTCATGCGGGTCGACATTGATCGCAAGATTGTGCGAAGCCGCTATCAATACTTTCTCAACGGCGTTGGTGACGATGCGCAGATAAACTTCACTCTGTCCGAGCGCATGAATAGAGATTTTCGTATCAAGCTGCCTGAACTTGTGGAGGAAGAGTCACCCGAAGCTTATCTCTCCAGAATAGATGAGGAGATTTGCAAAGGACGCCCTCGTTGGTCCGTGCGGCGATGGGTCACGCTCGCGCACTTTCCTTTCGCCCGACTGGCGATGTTTCAAGATTTAGATGAAGAACATTGGGCGAATGCCGGTGGCCTTTCACATCATCCGCTGCTCGCCGAACTTTTAGGAGGAAGTGGATCCGGTGCCTCTTCCTTCGCTGAAGAACACGATGTCGACTCACCTCAGGTCGCCGCGAAAGTGCCAATCCTTGTGCTTGAGGCGGACGCCAGTCAACATAGTGCGATCTACGACGTGATGTCAGGCAAGAGCCTTGTGATTGAAGGACCACCGGGGACCGGAAAGTCACAGACGATCGCGAACATGATCGGCGCAGCATTAGCGAGCGGTCGTCGCGTGTTGTTCATGGCAGATAAGCAGGCTGCTCTTCAGGTAGTCAAAGATCGTCTGGACAAGGTCGGATTGGGCGACTTCTGTCTTGAGTTGCACTCTGGAAAAGCGAAGAAAAAGGAAGTTTTGGACGGGATAAAGCAACGTCTGGAACGAAGGCCCGCTACGGCCGCCATGGACGACTTAGACCGCAAGCTTCGCGACCTCTCAACGACACGCAAGTCGTTGAGTGACTACGCCAACCTACTAAACGCACCGCTCGGTGTGTCTGGCGCGACGGTCCACGATGTTTTGTGGGCAGATCGTCGTCGCCGCGACCCAAAGGGCGATGAGGATCGTTATCTTGACGAAATTTTTATTCGCGACTGCGAAAAACTGCACCGCTCTGACATCGAAAAGCGGAAGGCTTCATTGGACCGGTTCGAAGACGCGGCGAATTCCATTAGATCCGGCTCTCCCCGACATTTTGACCACCCGTGGATGGGCGTAACACGTAGCAATCTACCGTCGGTGGACCTAGACCAAGCTGTCCGTGACACGGCCGATGCAGCCGCCTTATTCAACAAATTGGCCATTGTAGCTGAAAACATTCGATTGACTGGCATTGAAGTTGAGCCGACGGTAACAGGCCTGCAGAGGTTATCATCCGCTCTCTCGTCCCTGCACGTTCAGAAAGATTTGTCAGCGGACTTCTATCGCGGGCTGAACTCTGCTTCGACGCGCCGCGACGCGGAGACTTGGATTGCCAACTGTGAAAATTTTCGAATCTCGCTGTTCGAGTTGCATCATCGAGGCTTCTCCTCAGTCGAATTAGACAGCGAAAAGGCCGCAAATGATATCTCGCGGGGTTGGGAGCGAGCAGCAGCTTTTGTGCCACCGGGCATGGTTGTTTCGGGCCTGGACAACTGGATGACCGAGCTGCATTTTGCAGCAAAATCAATTTTAGAACTCGTCAAGACGGCGGCTCAGGCAGCCGACCTATTTGAGCTCTCCCCTCGCGCGAGCATCGATGAAATTCAGATCATATTGCAGGGGATTGAAGTCGCTGGCGAAGCCGACACTAGAATCTTCGAACTTTGCTCGGTGGAACTTATGTCGAGTGAGAATAGACATATCATAGAGAGGGCGTTCTCCGACATCTCTATCCTGAAGCAGCAGAGAGACACCCTGTCCGAGCTCTATAACTTCGTCGGAACCGAAAACGCTGGAGAACTCCGACGGCACGCCGAGAATCTTCGCGACGCGGGAATGCTCGGGTTTCTCAGCAACTCTGTGAAAGCCGCCAAACGTGCATATTTGGAACTTCGGAAGACGCCCGGAAGAGCCGCGACTAGTGAAATGGTAACTGCCTTCAACTCGGTGGCGGAACACCTTCGCGCCGCTGACGCTTTGAGCGGCAGACAAGATTATCGAGCCATCCTCGGAATAAATTTCCAGGGTCTCGACACTGACATCCGGACCATCAATGCCGTCGGCGCGTGGGCAGCAAGAGTACGTTCTAGACTGATTGGCGTTAGTGATCTTCTAGTGGAAATAAGACGAGTTTTGCTCTCCGGCGACCGGGACAGGCTGCGTGCGATAGCCGCGGCTGGACATACTAGCGAGGTCGCTGTCTTAAAAAAGTACCTTGGAGAAGCCACGGATAAAGCGATGTCACTGGAGTCTGTGGCGGCCGGTATTTTCGAAAGATATTCAGCAGCCCAGCACCTGGCAAATGCTTGCGCCCGGCACGGAGTGCCGGGCAATGAGCGCATCGAAGACCTCCCCAGATTGTGCCAAATGCTAGCAGCTGCGAACGCGGCAAAACAATTAGCTCGGCCAGCCGCCCCGCTTGCAGCGTTGCTCGGGCCTGGACTACAGCCTTCTCTCGGAGATCACGTGCTGCTAAGGAATACCATCGCGTTCGCAGTGACAGTGAGTTCGCTGCCTGTCGGTGAAGAGGTCAAACGAGCGCTACACGGTTTGGACCCAGCTTATATCGAAAGGACCGTCGTCCCTGCGGCTCGCGAGGCTAAGGCCGCAGTCGACGAAGCACTAAGCGCTTGGGGCCGAATTAGAACTCGCTTACTGCTCGAAGAAGGCTCCTTTTTAGGAGGAACTCTTTTAAGCCGTCAACCTTCAACGGTCGCTGCACGCCTTCGACTGGCTTCTGACCATCAGGGAGAACTAGGGGAGTGGATCGCCTACCTGATCGAGCGCGAGAACCTCGACGGGATGGGCTTGGGCGAGCTGCTGGCTTTGTGGGACCAGAATAAAACGAAGCAGGCTTTGTCCGAGGTCTTCGATCGGGTATTGCATAGGGATCTGGCTCGCCTCGCGTTCGCCGTTCACCCTGGACTGGACCGTTTCAGCGGCCTCGCACAGGAAGAGACACGAGCGCGATTCAGTTCACTGGATGCAGATGCAGCCGAACTCCGGCGAAGCGCTCTTGCTGGCGACCTATCGAGGCGACCGATACCCATCGGCAATGGCATTGGAAAGCGTGCTGAATACACAGGCGAAGCACTGCTTAGACTCGAAATAAGCAAGCTGAAGCGACACATCCCTATCCGCCAGTTACTCGATCGGGCCGGGGACTCTATTCAAGCATTGAAACCGTGTTTCATGATGTCCCCCCTGTCGGTGTCTCAATACCTCAAGCCGGGAGCCTTGCGCTTTGATCTACTGGTCATCGACGAAGCCTCCCAAATGAGACCAGAAGACGCTCTCGGCGCAATTGCGCGGTCTAATCAGATTGTCGTTGTAGGCGATCCAAAGCAGCTACCTCCGACGCCGTTTTTTGCGCGCAATGACGATGAGGTCGATGATCCTGGTGACGAGGAAGAGCAGGTGGATGCCGAGTCAATTCTTGACCTAGCTCAAACAGTGTTTCGGCCAATGCGTCGGCTGCGTTGGCACTATCGCTCTCGGCATGGCAGCCTCATCGCCTTCTCGAACCGGGAATTCTATGATGATGATCTTATCGTTTTCCCCTCGCCCGCCGAGGCCGACCCGTCCCAAGGTGTTGCTCTCGTCAAAGTAGCAGGCATTTATAAGTCAAGGAGTAATTTGCCTGAGGTAGAAGCCATCTGCGACGCAGCCGTCGCGCACATGCAGCTTCGTCCCGATCGAAGCCTTGGGATCGCCACCATGAACCAGGTCCAGCGAGAGTTGATCGAGCAGAGGATGGATCAGATCACCTCGGGAAAACCCGAAGTTCAGGAGTATCGGGAGCGCTGGGAGAAGACGTTGGAGAGATTCTTCATCAAGAACTTAGAAAACGTACAGGGCGATGAGCGCGACGTGATTTTTGTCTCGACGGTCTTCGGTCCGTCCCAGCCTGGTGGTGTAGTAAAGAGAACATTTGGTCCAATCAACGGTGCAAGTGGCCACCGACGACTAAATGTATTATTTACGCGCGCAAAACATCACCTGCGCCTCTTCACTTCGATGACGCCGGACGACGTGTTGATTGGCATGGATGGTCCACGCGGTGCTCAGGTTCTAAAGCGTTATCTCGCCTATGCTCAGGATGGTCGACTCGATGCCGGGGTTGAGACAGGTCGGGAAGCAGACAGTGATTTTGAGCTGTTCGTGCGCGATCGGTTACGTCTAGCGGGATATGATGTCGTTCCGCAGGTCGGCGTAGCCGGCTACTTTATAGATTTGGCTGTTCGCCATCCCGAACTCCCAGGAACTTTTTTGGCTGGGATCGAATGTGACGGCGCATCATATCATTCAAGCAGGTCTGCCCGCGACCGCGACATCTTGCGGCAGAAAGTGCTTGAGGGCCTTGGATGGACAATCTACCGCATATGGTCGCCGGACTGGTTTCGCGACCCTGCAGGACAAACGCTGAAGTTGGTTGCCTTCATTAATGAGCTGCGCAAACGTCAACTGAGAACATCATGATACGGCGCTGTGACCGCCGTCTACCCGTCGGAAACCGCCTATCCATCCTGTCGCACCATAATCTTTGGGATCTTCGGACTGCATGGGTCATCGATGAGGTTGAGTATCTTCGCTGCCGCATCGCTGTCGCAACAGTTCGGGCACCGGCCTTGGCGATTGAAGCGAGCAAACCCATCCGCAGACTATTATCGCTGAGAACGCGGATCAGGCCCAACCTCTCCGTATCCCTTCAAGACATCCGCGGCAACCTGGTCTGAGATCGCATAAGCTAAGCCCCCTCAGTCCTCGTGGTCCGTCTTCCGTCGCAACCCACGCTCTGTCGCATAGTGAAGGATCGCAACCTCGATTACAGAGGTGACCGATCTTCGCTCGATATCAGCGATCCGCTGAGCAAGCGCCAACACCTCTTCGTCGATCCGGGTGGTAAACGGCTTCTTAACCATGCACGTGATTGCCCTTGCAAGTCCTTTGGCATGCGTTATACTGGCAGCGCACGTGCAGTGCAAGACAGCGGTCTGCCGATCTGCACGAAGCCCAGTGGGTCGAGCATGAGGACCCTATGGTTGATTTTAATCGAGAAGGAAAAACACTATGCGAACAGTGATTTCCCCGACACCGGTCACCTCTGAATGCGCGAAGATGAGCGGCAATCCGAATAAAGACAGCGGCGACTTGCGGCGTTTCTCTGCTGACCGAGAGGGCCTTGTCATGCTCGGAAGAGTTTTGAGAACAGAAAACTTAATTTCCGAAGAGCAGAAACGGCTGAACGAGGAGAGCGATAGAATTATGCGCGAGTATTTTGAGGAATGCGCGCGCATCGACAGAGAGGCGAGCATAGTCGAAGATGACGATGAATGATCGTGGCTGCCACCCACACGGTTCAACCGCAGCAAGTAAAACGCGCCACGGCTTTCCGCAGGCGAGGATTCGACAGCAGCCCAACTGAGCATAACTCCAGCGCCGACGGCGTTTTCGATTGGCAAACGGCAGCCTACAGAATTGTTAAAGACCTTGAACCATCAGCTGCAAAGAGTAAAAGCTGAACTTTGTGAAGATGCGCGCGCCTGAAGCAGGTGACTGGCGGCGAAATCTACTGCAAGCCCATTTTGATCGCCAGGAGGTTTGCTTTGTCTGAATTCAGAAGTGATCCCACCATGCGGTCCAGTGCGAATCTTGAGAGATTGCGGGAACTCTTTGTTGAACCGTTCTATTTGCAGCTATTAAACGGCAACCTTCTCGACCAAGAAGGAAATCAACAACAGCATTTCAGTGGCCACCTTACCCTCGCGCTCAACAGTATCACTGACAGTCAACTGCGGATGCTTATCGAAGACTTCGATTGGCGAACGCGTCTAACGGGGGCTTGGTACATCGCGTTGACAGGGCGATCTAGCTTCGCGCCGAGAGTGGCGCGACTTCTAGCAGCGTCGAATGGAGATTATGCAGAGCAAGGCTATTGTTTTGCGATGGGCTTGCTTGGGGGCGAGAAATGCAGGAAATCACTCGTCAACTATCTGACCTCGCGTCTCCCGTGCAGGGATTCGTCAGGCCATGAACTTTGGGCGTTAGGAGCAATCGCGCACATCGACGGGCGCCATCCATATGAGTTCATGCGCCCGCACCTCTGGGCCGGCGCGTCGCCTGAAGGTGACTACCCGTTGTTTGGAATAGAGCGCTTCGAAAAACTTGTTGATATTATTCGACGTAGTAAAATCGCAATGCCGCTGCTTTCTTGAGAGCATGCGCAGATGAGCTTTTTGCCTTGGGCCGGATCAATGATTGCCGCATTCTTCGAACTTGGTGGCGCACTTGTGCGTGTCGGCTTGATGTCAAGCGACGACAGGCTCTTTGAGGCGCCTGGCAGCGGCCGCCTCAATCATCCTGCGCGTTTCGCCACCCTTGTGGGCAGGCAGGTTGTCCATCACCACGATGTCGCCGGGCTTCAGCGTCGGCGTCAGCACATGGCGGACATAGGCGTGAAATGCATCGCGGTTCATCGGCCCGTCGATCACCATCGGCGCGGTCATGCCGTTCAGACGCAAGGCGCCGATGGAAGTGGTGGTTTTCCAATGATGGGGTGGACGCCCCCCAGACGGCATCATTGTGCCAAAGTGGTGAGGTGTCAGTCACTAACGGGAGGCGTCCGTGACGGAAGTTACAACAATCGGCGTGGATTTGGCCAAGAATGTGTTCCAGGTGCACGGGGCGAGCGCCTCGGGAACAGTTGCGTTCCGCAAGAAGCTTCGGCGCGACAAGATGCTGTCCTTCTTCGCGGCCCAATCTCGCTGTGTGGTGGCGATGGAAGCGTGCGCGAGTGCCCACTACTGGGCGCGCGAACTCGAACGGCTCGGCCATCAGGCGCGGCTAATCGCCCCTGCCTACGTCAAACCGTTCGTCAAGCGGCAGAAGAGGGTCGTCGAACGGCTCCGTCAACTGGTCGCGTGGCCGATCCAAATACTCCCGCATCAAAGCCGATGGTGGACTTGATCCCCCGGTCCAGCCGTAGCCTAACTCCCAATAGTTAAGCGCCGGCCCTCTCGATGAACGAGGCGGCGCCCCAGACGCGGGCCTCAGGAAGGGACCGGGGACGTCCCAAAGATCTGACCATTCCGACTATGGCCCAGCATGATCCAGTGGCGGGGCTCATCGAACGTGAAATGCCGCGCCGTTTTCACGAACACGTTGCAGTGTATCGCGGGCGGCAGACTGGGTGCGAACAAGGCTTCGACGCGGCTCTTGAGCTTGCCCCAGGGCCCTTGGCGATGAGCCATGCTTATGACGTGACACTCAGAAACCCTCGCGAGCGAACTTCTTCTTGAGACGGGCGGTCGCGGTGGCGGATCGCCGGTTCACAGAAGCAAGCAGAACTTCCATTTGACGCGGCCGGTCGAATTTGAATTCGGTCTCCTTTATCCGGCAGGTGCTAGCACCACGCTAGCTGCACAGATGCGCGGTAGCCGACCTGAGTCCGACCGCGGATGCATGCCGAAGAGTACGCAGCGCCAAGGCTCGAGAAAGCCGGAGATCGTTGTGTCGCCATAGTCACCTAGATCACTTCGGCTGTCCGAACGGAACTGTATCCTGCATTCAACTACACGCGTGGACCTCAAATTAGCTCTAGAGCTCTCAGGGCTTAGGCACACGCCGGACGCTCCGATAATGATCATCGGGAAGAACGGTTACCTGGTCGGCCTCAATACAAAACCAGTCCGTTATAAGACGCACGAAAGCAGGCTGATGTAGCTGTCGATCAGCTCGGATTAAGAAGCGTCGAGCAACACAAGCAAAGATCACCCTCCCCCGCGGCCATTCCTCATATTCCGACCAGACGGGGGCGGTCGGCTCCCCAGCGGTTCGCAGCACAGCCGCTCCTCGCCGGGCCAATCGGGACCAATGCTGAAGGTGGCCCGTCTCCACTGTCAGCATATCGCCGTAGGTCTTGGCCTGCTCAAGTGGCACCGTGAGCGCGACAATGGCCGGCTTGCCGCTCTCTTCCACGACCCCAAAAAAGGGGCCAACCATTCCGTCGCTCGCTTGTTGTCAGCGCAACACCCTTGCCATGGTCCCATGACTAACAGGCTCCGCAGCACGCCACTAAGCTGTCCCGCCTTGGTGGCTATCTCGCGAGAACGTCCGATCCACCGCCGGGGAACACCGTCGTCTGGCGTGGCCTACGTCGACTCGCCGATATCCAGATCGGCGCGGAGCTCGCGACTTATGGGTAATCGCAAGGCGGTGTCGGCCGCCTACACTTGAGGCGATCCGGTCCTGTCGACGGCGGCATGAGATGACCTCAGCCGCGCGCGAACGGTACCGGCAGGGGTGTGAGAAGCGACGATGCATATGAGTGCATGATCGAGCCGAACCGAGTTGGGATAACCAGCTGTTGCCTTGGTGCTTTCAAGCACGCGAATGAGATTTGGATCCGGTCCGCAGATCACCATGTCGGCCAGCGGCTGAAAACACCGCGTTCAAGGCCCGACAGAGACCGCTTTCGATCACTCGCCCAATAGGTCAGATACTTCTTGCACAACGGACGGCAACCGCAGAAGGCAACACGGGGGGTCAAATCTTTGCTAAGTTTGACAAGCGTTAAATGTGGACCAAGATGGCCTGATCAGCGTGGCCCCACCGGGGTTCATTGACCGTGTAAGGATACGATCGTCCAGCTCATTGACGGACAAAGTCAGACAGGGAAAAATCAAAAGGGACTACAGCATGAACAACAGCGTCGACCCAGACTTTTGGCCGGAATTCTACGACCCCGATCTTTATGAACAGAACATTGGTCCAGGCGGGCGAATTGCTGAGGAGTACCGCCAACTTCTAGTAAGCTCTTCGGGCGAAAGACTAGCGGAAATCGGGTGCGGCCCGGGCGGCGTCCTTATTGCCTTAGCAAAGGAGGGGTTTTGCGTAACAGGCGTCGATCGCTCTCGCACTATGTTGGAAAGAGCAAGAGTGAGGATATCGCATCAGGAGGCTCATATTTCCGAGAAAATAGAGTTGATATCCGGCAGCCTTGAAAACTTCGCATTACGAACCAAGGTAGACGCCGTTCTGTTGACAAACGAGTTGATTCTCCATGTGCTAGAAAGTGAACTGCTAATCACTTCATTGCAAAATTGTTATGGGAACCTCCGCGAGCGGGGCTGCATAATATTAGACCTGCCGGAGATCAACTTTGCTAATTTAGCAGACTCAACCGGCAGCGGCGGAGAAAGAGTATATTGTCGTGGTTTCTACCCCACGAACGCCGGAACCGTTATTCGCGTGACTGAGCAGGTGCAGTTCAACCCGCACTTGTGGATAAAGGACATGACCTTTGCGTACGAGTTTATTGCACGCTCAGGTAAGGTGGGTGAAGTTCTATTTCGTAGACTAAGACAGCGTTTGTGGACACCACAAGAGGTAAAGTTTGCGCTTCAGATCGCTGGCTTTGGTTCAATCGAAGAGATCAAGATCCTGACGCACCCGGATCGTACATTCATCCGGGCGCGACGAGAGGACACCTAATTTGCTTTAGGTAGCGTGCTGACATGTAGAAATGTAACTTCGCACATGCTTCGCTCTTCATGCCGCTATTGGCTCAACAGGGTACAGCCGTGCCCGGAGCTCCATGATCGGTATCGAAACCACACTTCTTACACTCCGCCTCAAACTCGGCCTTCCAACTATATGCCCAATGATGCACTGCATAGGCTCCAGGGAACCTCTCAGACCTCCTGTTCAACTCGCGCCAAGAGTAGGGATAGAAATATTTAGGGTCAAGGACGTGAACGCTTGAATGAGCGTGTGTAACTCGGGTGAAGAGAACGGGTCCTGTCTGCTCCATTATAGTAGTTTCACGCCTAAACGATGTGCTGAGTTCAGCCACCACCTTTTCCATCCAGCAATGTCTTGGAGTGCAGCCGAAAAGCGCATTCGAGATCGAATCACGGCTCTCTCTTCCAGCAAAAGCGTCCACACCTTCAACTAGTTCTTCAATGTTCTTGAGCGGCTCGAAGTCCGTGTCGATGTAAACACCGCCTCTTTGGAGCACCAATTCATATCTCAGGATGTCAGACCGCTGTGCCAGACACGTTGAAGCCTGGAAGCAAGCTTCGTTCAGAAGGGTAGGACGATTCTCATCTGTCCAGAGATGTGAGAGCCAGCCTGGATGCATCCGCAACCAAGTTTCCATCCAATCTTTCTGCTCTCGGGGCAGAGCCTGTCTCCCTAGCCAGATCCAATGGAACACCTTGGGAATGCGCACCGGATGACCCTCTATTGTCTCATGAGTCCGTTTATACTTCGAAGTCGGAAGTTTGCGATGCAAAACTTACAGTCCGTTTGAGAAAGGTCAGTCATGGGCGATCCGGCGTAAAAGCAGGCTTCCCATGGCGACATGGATCATG
>NZ_LMUG01000027.1:0-839 GCF_009766125.1 Acidisoma sp. S159 | reverse complement strand
GCGGCTCGGCATTACGCGCGTGACGGTCACGACCTGGCGACGGCGCTTCGCCGAGAAGCGCTTGGACGGTCTCCTGGACGAGCGACGCCCTGGGGCACCCCGGACTATTACAGACCAGAAAGTTGCCGACGTCGTCACGACGACACTGGAGACGCTCCCTGTCGGTCGGACGCACTGGAGCTCGCGTGGCATGGCACGCGCATCGGGGCTGGCTCCATCGACGGTGCAGCGGATATGGAAAGCGTTCTCGCTGCAACCGCATCGAAGCGAGACCTTCAAGCTGTCGACCGATCCGCTGTTCGTCGACAAGGTGCGTGACATCGTCGGGCTCTACCTAAATCCGCCGGACCGAGCTGTGGTGCTCTGTGTCGACGAGAAGTCCCAGGTGCAGGCGCTCGACCGCACCCAGCCGATCCTGCCGCTGCGCCCGGGGCAGGCCGAGCGGCGCACCCATGACTACAAACGGCATGGCACAACGTCGCTGTTCGCCGCACTCGATATCAAGGCTGGGACGATTGTCGGCAAATGCATGGCGCGACACCGCGCCGCCGAGTTTCGGCGCTTCCTCGCTATGGTTGAGAAGAACGTTCCGGCCGACCTCGACGTGCACGTCGTCATGGACAATGCATCAAGCCACAAGACCAAGCAGATCCGCAGCTGGTTTGCCAAGCGCCCTCGCTGGCACCCACACTTTACCCCGACGTCGGCATCCTGGATCAATCAGGTCGAGCGCTTTTTTGCCTTGCTAACCGACGAGCAGATCAGGCGCGGTACGCACCGCTCCGTTCGAGAGCTTGAAGTGGCAATCGGCACCTACATCGACGCCCGGAACGCCGATC
>NZ_LMUG01000026.1:648-3425 GCF_009766125.1 Acidisoma sp. S159 | reverse complement strand
TCTCCTGCGCTGCCAGGAACTCAGCGAATCATAGCCACGCGAAGGTGTCTAGTTATTTCTCGGCCAGGACACTAGCGCAACCCACACTGCCGAAAAGGCAAAGCGCATGAAATAGTAGTTCTTGAGCCATCCCAACGCGGCCGTAGCCGGGTAGTGTTCGATCGACTGGACAGACATGCTGAAGCTCTCCATCGGTAGGAAAGTGAACCTACATTATGAATGGAACCATCCTATTTGATGAAGTCGCCTGCCACGCTAGGCCGTCTTTTGCCATGTCACTGTGCATGAGGGCTTGGCCGGTGGCACCCTTAAACGCGAGGAACAGTCCTCGCCTGTTGACTGGTCGCCGAAAAGGGCGAGTGGCATCTCACGGGTCTCGGTGAAGTTATCGGCGGGGTCAGTGGGTGATGTCACTTTTAAAACATTTCCGGCCCCCGTTTCTTAGGTCTTGCCACCATTGACGCCCAGCGCCTAACACCGCCGTTTTCGCCCTGGTGAAGGCACGAGAGATGAGCGCGACACGGTATAGGGAGGATAACAACCGGATACGGGCTGCGGTGATCTGCGCGGGCAGTCTGAATGTCACGGCTCGCTGCGCCTGGTCGTTTGCACGCCATGAGCGATGTGCAGTCCGCGGCGCGCTCGCCTAGACTAGCCGAGACCTTCATCCATGCCAGCGTCACACTGCGGGAGGCGGTGGTCGGCGCGCGGTGTGAGATCTTGCAGAACAGCGCGGTCGAGTATTCCAGCCTGGGCGATGCCAGCTATATCGGCCCAAACTGCATGGTCGGCGACGCGGTGATCGGAAAGTTCTGCGCGATCGCGGCATCCGTGCGGATCGGCGCGGTGAACCATCCAATTGACCGGCCATCGCTGCACCGCTTCACCTACTGCCCCGAATACTACAGCGCCGCGGCCAAGCGCGACGCGGGCTTCTTTGCCGACCGTCATGCTGACCGCGTGGTGATTGGGAACGACGTGTGGATCGGGCACGGCGTGATCGTTCTGCCGGGCGTGACGGTCGGCGACGGCGCAGTGCTGGCGGCCGGCGCGGTGGTGACGAAGGATGTGCAGCCCTATATGATTGTTGGCGGCGTGCCGGCGAAGCCCATCCGTTCAAGGTTTCCTGCGGAGATCGCGGCGCGGCTGCAGCGGATGGCGTGGTGGGATTGGGAGTTCGAAACCATCATGGCCAGGCTCGGAGACTTCCAATCTTCCGACGTTCTGGCGTTTTGCGCGAGGTGGGAGGGGGAGGGTCCTTCCCCTACCTCGTCAAATTAGATCTTTAGCTCAGGCCGGGAGAGGTCGGAGCCCGCTCCGGTTGGCAGTCGAAGGAGGCACGATCAACACGCGATAAGGACGGTTCGCGTGTTGACTCTTGTGCGATGGACGGCGGGCCTATTGTACCGGGAGGGTTGCCATGTCGGGCTCACTACACTGACCGGGCCGGTGATATTTCTAATCGGGCGCGCGGCCCCGCAACGGTGACTGCCGAGCGCGCGACACGCTCTCGGATCTATTGGGCGACCCGGGTTCCGAGCGGAGCCGGGGCCTAGTCTAGACCCTCAGCCGCTGGCTCCCCGCGGCAACGCCGATCAACAGCACCGCCAGGATCAAGAACGCCGCCGGCAGATTGATTGCATGGGCCACGAAGCCAATAGCTGCGGGGCCGATGAGAACGCCCCCGAAACCCAGGGTCGCGATCGCAGGGATAGCCACACTCTCCGGCATGATGTTCTGGCGTCCTACAGTGGTGAACAGGACAGGCACTATGTTCGAGCAACCGACTCCCACTAGTGCGTAACCGATCAACGCGACCTGCCAGGACGGCACCAGTGTCGCCAATGTGAAGCCGCCCGCGGCGAGTAGACCTCCAATGCCGATGACGATGGAACCGCCAAGACGCTGCACGATCCTGTCGCCGGTCAACCGTCCAACTGTCATCGTAGATGCAAAGGCGGCGTACCCGAGGCCAGCGAGAGAAGGCTTCATGGCATGCACTGAAGTAAGAAAGACCGCACTCCAATCTAACATGGCGCCTTCTGCGAGGAATGCTACGAAACAGAGCAGCCCAATGAAAAGCACCACACCATGGGGAAAGGCGAAAGCCGGACCCTCACGCTTCGTCCCATAGGACAGCATGTTCGGTGCGGAATAAGCCAATGCGACTAAAAGACAGACAACCACACAAAGCGTCGCGACTAGCGGCGAGGCACCCGCACCAAGGAACGCCGTTACACCGGCAGCGCCGACGATGCCTCCGACGCTGTAAAGCCCGTGAAACCCTGACATCATCGATCGACCGCTCGCGCGTTCAACGATCACTGCCTGGATGTTGATGGTCACGTCGAAGGAGCCGAGGCCTGCGCCAAATACGAACAGGGCGGCGATCAGTAGACGCGGGCTGGAGACCGTCGCCAAGAAAGGTAAGGCTAAACAGATCACCAATGCTGCACCTGTGAGCACGCGCCGGCACCCGAAACGAGCCGCCAAAGCGCCCGCCAGGGGCATTGCAACGAACGAGCCCATCCCCAGGCAAAGCAGCAGAAGGCCGAGTTCGCCGTCTCCTATGCCGGTCCGCGCCTTGGCAAAGGGAACTAGCGGTGCCCACGCCGCCGCACCAAAACCGGCGATCAGGAAAATGATGCGGGTCGATAGCTGTTCGGGGCGAGCGGGGTTTGGATGCGTAGTGGTGACGACCGAGTCCATCTAGATCTTGTGTTCCGCCGTTTCGCTTAGGTTTTCGGCGCGCGTGCCCGACGTTATCGAGCTTCGTG
>NZ_LMUG01000026.1:0-638 GCF_009766125.1 Acidisoma sp. S159 | reverse complement strand
GATCAGGAAAATGATGCGGGTCGATAGCTGTTCGGGGCGAGCGGGGTTTGGATGCGTAGTGGTGACGACCGAGTCCATATAGATCTTGTGTTCCGCAGCTTCGCTTAGGTTTTCGGCGCGCGTGCCCGACGTTGCCGAGCTTCGTGAAAAAAACCATCCCTCGGGGTTTCTGAAGTGACCCTCGCACTCGCCTCCGACCGACTAGCCATATCCCACCGGTGATCCAGTCGTCGTCGGCAATACCGCGCGAACTTCCAACCGCTCAAGCCGTGAGGTTGGCGCTGTCCCCGCCGGTGACGGCCAAACTCGCGCGGCTGACCAGCCAAGCCGCGTCAGAAGCCAGGAAAACCATCGCAGGCGCAATGTCGTCAGGGTTGATCCATGACACGCCAGCGGGCGATTTTGCTGTCAAGGCAGCCTCGCCTTGTCGCCTATCTTGAAACCGTTCGAACCCGTCGGGCGGTAGACGAGCTTGCATTCCACAAGAGGCTGTATGATACGGCTATAAACTTTTCCGCTTTACAAATCGGGACTGTCGGCCACGACTATCCGAGAAGGCGTGAGTTGACGCAAAAGAAGGACGGTCCCATTGCCCTGGATGCGCATCACCGATCCTAACCACGCGGCCGAGCTTCTGC
>NZ_LMUG01000025.1:0-941 GCF_009766125.1 Acidisoma sp. S159 | reverse complement strand
ATAGCTCGACGTGCCATGCACGGCGGCGTCATAGCCGCGCGCGAAATCGCCTTCCCGCCGCTCGATCTTGATGACCCGAGCCCCGGCATCGGCGAGACGCGAGGAGCAGTAGGGCGCCGCAACCGCCTGCTCCAAGGCGATCACCAGCAGACCGCGCAACGGCTTGCCGGGCGCCGGCCTCGGCGCGGATCCCGGCTGCGCCATCAGGCGGCCTTGTGCTTGATGGCGATGGTCTTCAGCGTGCCGAAACCGTGCAGCGCCGCGAAACCCTTCTCGCGCCCGTGGCCCGAGCGTTTCACGCCACCGAAAGGCAGCTCCACACCACCGCCCGCGCCGTAGTTGTTGATGTAGACTTGGCCGGATTTAACGCCATGTGCCAAGCGCAGCGCGCGGCCTATATCGCCCGTCCAGATGCCAGCGACCAAGCCGTATTCGGTGCTGTTCGCGATGCGCAGCGCATCCGCCTCGTCCTTCATGCGGATGGCGACGAGCACCGGCCCGAAGATCTCCTGCTGGGCCAAGGGATGATCGAAGGGCACGTCGCCGATCAGTGTCGGACGCACGTAGAACCCGTCCGCCGAAACATTGGTGCCGAGATCACCCTGAGCCAGGATCGGCAATCCATCGCGCTCGGCCAGCGCGAGAAAACCCTCGATCCGCTCCTTCTGCACCGCATTGACCACAGGACCCATATCGAGATCCTGGTCCGACGCACCGATGCGGAGCGCCCTGAACCGCTTCGCCAAATCAGCGGTGAAGCTGTCATAGGCGCGATCCTCGATGATCACGCGGGAGCCGGCGCTGCAGGTCTGGCCGGAATTCTGCGTGATGCCGCGTGTGATGGTGGCGGCGGCGTCGTTTAGATCCGCATCCGCGAAGACCACCTGAGGCGACTTGCCGCCAAGTTCCAGCGTCACCGGAATCGTGCGCTGGGCGGCGGC
>NZ_LMUG01000023.1:0-8650 GCF_009766125.1 Acidisoma sp. S159 | reverse complement strand
CATGATCCATGTCGCCATGGGAAGCCTGCTTTTACGCCGGATCGCCCATGACTGACCTTTCTCAAACGGACTGTAAGTCGACCAAGTCTGGGAAGGTTTTGGATGGCTTCGAGGAGGCCCTCGACACTTGAGGCTTCGGCGACGACGCCGTGGTTTTCAGCGGCATTCCGCCCACCAGATGCGATCATCCGCATCCCAACGAGCGTTCACTTTTATAAGTTGTCATTTGAGCCTCCCGAGGGCGGCCCACGTCTCCAAGCATCTCAGCCGTCCCCCCCAATAGATCACGCTTGAAGGTGGGTCCGATGGAGGAACGGAAACTGTCCCCGCTAAATTTTCTGAATTATTGAAGCATGTTACGGGGAGCCATTGGCTCCCGGAGTAGACTCGAACCTACGGACCGAGCGATTGACAGCCGGCGCGTGGCGTGCCGATTATTCATCGTCGGTCTCCTCCGCTGGCAGCATGCCGGGCGCCAATTCATCCTGGGTGGGCAGCACGCCGGCGAGGTCGTCCGGCAGAGTCTCAGGCGCCAGGAGACGATAGCGGGCAACGCCGATCGGCGCGTCGACGCCACGGAGCGCGTATTCCACAACGACCCGGTTGTGCTCGCGGCAAAGGATCAGGCCGATACTGGGATTGTCGCCCGGTTCGCGCCCCGTGTCGTCGAGCGCTGCGAGATAAAAGTTCATCTTGCCCGCATGCTCTGGCCGGAACGGTCCTGTCTTTAAATCGACAGCCACGAGGCAGCGTAGCCGGCGATGGTAGAACAGGAGGTCGACGTAGAAATCCTGTCCGCCGACCTCCAGGTGATGCTGGCTGGCGATGAACGAGAAGCCCTTTCCGAGCTCCAGCAGCAGGTCCTTGACGCGCGCGATTAGGCCGCGCTCCACGTCGCGCTCGCGCGCGGCCTGCCGCAGCGTCAGGAAGTCGAACTGATAGGGGTCCTTGAGCGCCTGCTGGGCGAGGTCGGAGGTCTCGGGCGGCAGCGTCCGCGCGAAGTTCGTTAGCGCCTTGCCATGTCGTGCGTGCGCCTGCGTCTCAATCTGCGTGCCAAGGACGGTGCGGCTCCAGCCGTGCTCGAGCGTGGCCTCGGCGTACCAGAGCCGCGCGGCCGCATCCTTGACCGCCAGTAGTTCGATATTCTGGCCCCAGGGCAATTTGCCAACGACCCGTTGGAGCATCGCCGGATCTGGCCAAGCCTCGGCGAACGCCTTCATGTAGCGCAGGTTGGCCGAGGAAAAGCCGCGGGTGTCGGGGAATGCGACACGTAGATCGACGGCGAGACGGCCGACGATCTTGCTACCCCAGCCTTGTTCGGCCTGCCGCTCCAGGATGTCGCGGCCAATGCGCCAGTAGAGCCCGATGAGTTCACTGTTGACGGCGAGGGCGGCGCGCAGCCGCGCCTCACGTATCCGTGTCTTCAGGTCGGCGAGCCAGGCGGGGTAGCCGGCGGGGACCGGAGGGGCATTCATGGGCTCACCATACGCCGGCGAGCGGTGGTGGCGTAAGGCGGCGACCGAGAGCGCGCGACGGGTCAATTTGCCAATGGGTCGTTGGCAAATTGAGCGACGCTTTTATAGGTCGACGGCTCGAGCTATTCGGACTTTGGCGCGTCGCAGCGGCTGGGATTTCGCCGCCGGGATGGCGGCGGAGCGCCTGACGGAGCACCTGCGTCGATCCGGCTACATCGTCATGCGCGCCCGCCCCGGCCGCCCACACTCCGCTGGCTAGGCGGATGAGATGGCAGACCTCGCATTTCGCAAGGATCATCAAGCGGCCCTAATAGAATGTGTTGTGCACTGCAGTCGTGAGCAGAGATCGATCAAGGTCGAATATCTTGGCAATAAGCATAGATCGTGGAAACCCTTGAGCCGAGTATTTGCAATGCCGAGCGTCACTAGTGCCTCGAACTTCTCGGCCACTACCATTTCGAGGGGTAAGCTCGAAGATTCGGTGCGGGTGCATCCAACAAGGCGGGGTAGTCGATTTCGACAGGCGCTGGGGTCACTGCACCGCCGAAGCCGACGTCAACCTTCATTTGGGATCCGTGCCCCGGCGATGGTTGCCGTCGTGCGGACGCGCACGCCGCCATATTCTGCTTCCTCGTAGATCGGGACCGCCAACAGAGCTGCTACATCAAACGTCACGCCGTCATCGCCGACCGGCTGGGAGCAAATGGCTCGGAAGGTGTCGGTGATGGCGTCGGCTTCGCTGTCACCGTAGCCGAGCAAGTCCAGATCGCGCGTGGGTCGAAACGGGTCGTCTACCAGGTCACGAAGAGCATCGCCCCTTTGAGGACGAAGTGGTCGCGATGTGGCGACACACTTAGCCGGTAAAGCGGTAAAGCAGACGCTCAAGCGCATAGCGTGTCAGCAGAACCTGGAAATCTGATCGCTCGGCGCGTGCCCGGTCGAGGAGCCTCGCCCGCACCGACGCGCCGATGTCGCGGGTCACGCGGCATCAGACACAGTTGCTTCGACGTAAGAACGCATTACCGACCACACCCGCGCCTTTTGTGCGTACTACCCGAGCTGATCCGAATTGCAGTGACGGCGGCGAAGACCTTCGCGCAGCCCTTCCATCGCTGCGTCGAGACCCACCTTGGTGCGGTAACGGAAGCAATCGATAATTGCCCTCGCCGGGTCCGTGATCGGGACGTCGACGTTCTCGATGCGATGGCGCTCGACCCCTTCTGTGAACGCTGCCCCCGTGAAGCGGACGAACCGAATAGGCGGATAGTCGATCTTGGGACGCCAGGCAGTGCGGTTCGATAGCCATCCAAACAGCCGAAGGCATCTGCAGCGTCAGTTCGTGGTATTGGAGCGCCGACGTAAGGCAGACTACTCCTTTCGGAACAAGAACAGCCGCTTCTGCGAGCGCATGGTCAGCCTCAACTTGGACGTCAGGGAGTTGATACGGGCCGCGCGCCGGGCGGACCACCGCCTCCTCCCGAACAAGACGGGCGAGTGTCTCCGATCCAATGCCCTCTGCAGCGAAATCTTTCAGCCGAAGCATTCCTCGGTCTTTGAGGAGGCCGAGGGCACGAAGGTTGGAGCCATAGGCAAACGTGCCTAACTTGGTCGCTGATTGGGTTGACGAGGTAGTGAGCCTCCCGTCATGAAAGTTTGCGCCGTCGCGCCCTGGCGCGGCGGCGAGAAAAGCAGGGCCAGGAGGGGACGCCACCGACCCCTCGGCGTCGTCTACGGGGATATGTCAAGGCAAAACGACCCCGCGTTTCTACGTCCATCGTCAACACGCGAGAATCTATATTATCGCGTGTTGATCAGGTTTAGAGGCTCAACTCTGTGGTTCGGATTAATACGATTGCGTGTAGTTGTTTAAGATTCGTGCCGTATTTACACCCCAGTGGATTGCGTACAATATGGATCAACTCGCACCTTAGACGATCCATATGAGGGTTTAATACTATGATCCCGCCTGCGGTCCTCCCACGACACCCGGCGATGACCGGGCTATCCCGGCGTCGCCTGATGAGCATAACAGGTCGGACAGTAGTCATTGGAGCTGCGGCGACCGCGTTAGACCTCTACCCATCAGCCCGGGCGGAGGCAGAGACGCGGACCCTGAACTGGATCGCTCCGCGTGGGTTCGTCGAGACGCTAGACGACTGGTTTCATTGGTCGGCGCGGGACCAGGGCTATTACGGCAATCTCGACGTCATCTATCAATCCGGCCCTAGAGACGGCACGGCGGCGGTGACGCTGATCGACCAGGGTAAGGCGGATGCCAGTTCGCCCTCTCCCGGCGTCTTCGCGCTCGGCGTCGATCGCGGCATGGACATCCTTTATGTCTTCAGCAAGCATCCCGTGGACATCTTCAGCTTCGCCTTCCGCAAGGGACAGGCGGTGACCACGCCGGAGCAGATGAAGGGAAAGACCGTCGTGCTGGGCAGCATCGGCTGGAAGCCGATCGTCGATTCTGAGCTTGCGCAATTCGGCGTCGATCCTACCAGCGTGACCTGCGTCGAGGCAGGCAATAGCTGGGGCCAAGTCGTGGCGCAGGGGCGTGGAGATTGCGCGCTGACCTGGGAGGGACAGCGAGCGACCTGGCACTCCGAAGGGCTCGACTTCGACTACTTTAAACTCTTCGAGAAATCTCGCTTCCCGGCAAATGGCGAAGACATCAGCCGGGCCGAGTTCAACGACAAAGACAAGCGCCAAGCTTATGCCGATTACCTGCGAGGGTATGCGATGGGGCTGGAATTCGGGCTACACAACCCACGCGCCTCCGCCGTCATCGTCGACAAGCAATTTCCGCAGCTGGCGAAGGCGGTGAACCCGGCGGCGTCGACCGAGCACATCATCCAGCTCACCAACGTCACACGGGGGCCGCTCACGGCGAGCAAAGGATGGGGATGGCAAGATCCGGCGCAATTCCAGCTGTTCTTCGACACCTATCTCAAGACGGGACAAATCTCGAACCACATCGACGCCAACAAGGTCGTCAGCAACGAGTTGATCGCCTATGCTAACGATTTCGACCACGCTAAGGTGAAGGCGGACGCGGAGGCGTACAAGCTGCCGCCGGAGTACGAGGCTGTGGATGTGGCCGAGATTCGCGCGCGAAACCCGGCGCGATATTAAGCGGCGCTGCTATGGCTAGCATGAACGTCGAACCTAAGCTCGCGATATCGGGGGTATCGAAATCCTATAAGACACGCAGCGGGGTGACGCCGGCACTCAACAATTTCGGGCTCAGCGTCGCGAAAGGCGAGTTCGTCAGCATTGTGGGTCCAAGTGGCTGCGGCAAATCAACACTGCTTTGGTCGGCTGCCGGGCTACACAGTCTTGATCGCGGCCAGATCCTGTTGGATGGCGAACCCATCACCCGGCCACATCCCCAGGTAGCGATGGTGTTCCAGGAGGCGAACCTGCTTCCTTGGCAGAGTCTGATGAAGAATGTGGAGTTGCCACTGCGTCTTCAGAAGGCGGAGCCAGGCCCGACACGGGAGCGCATCCGCGGATTGTTGACCCGTGTCGGGCTGCAGGGGTTCGAAGATCGGTTTCCGCGTGAGCTGTCAGGCGGCATGCAGCAGCGCGCCTCGATCGTGCGAGCGCTTTCGACCAATCCGTCAGTTTTGCTGATGGACGAACCCTTCAGTGCGCTCGACCCCTTCACGCGGGAGGATATGGCGCTGCTGTTGGAAGAGATTTGGCTGGAGACCCGCAAGACGGTCCTTTTCATCACGCACAGTATTTCCGAGGCGGTTTTCCTGTCGGACCGGGTAGTGGTTATGAGTGGCAGGCCCGGGCAGGTAAGACGGATTTTCGATATCGACATTCCGCGGCCGCGGCCGCTCTCGGTCATGGAAGAGCACGGCTTCATCGACATCGTGGCAGAAATCAAGGCCGCGATCGGTCGCGGCACCGCAGCGGTCCACCGAGTGGCGGAGAAGGCGTGATGAGCGTGAAGCTGGAGGACGAGATCCCATCTTTCCGCGGAGAAGCGCATGGCGGCGAGGCCAACCTGGCGAATTGGTCGGCGATGCGCGCGGCCGGCGGGAAGAACTCTCGAGAGATCGGACTAATCTTGCTTGTAGCAGCCATAGTGCTGGGTGGGGCGGAGGCGCTAATCCGAGGCTATCACGTACCATTGTATGTGATGCCGCCGCCGAGCATCATTGCCCTGACACTGGTGACCAACTTCCACTTCTTCCTGCCGCATATCCTCATTACCTTACAGGAGCTGGCGGTAGGATTCGCGATCGGCGCGACCGTCGGTTTCCTGCTAGCGATGGTTGTAACGCAGTTCCCGCTCGCCGAGAAAATCGTAACGCCGTACATTCTGCTCTTGGTCACGACGCCCATGATCGCCTTAGTGCCCTTGTTGATCCTGAAGCTCGGATTCGGCTTGGCGCCGCGGATCATCGCGGTGGCGCTGGCCTCTGGGCCGATGGTAATGATCAATTCGTCTACCGGCTTCCGCAGAGTGGATCTGGCGAAGATCGCTCTCGCACGGTCCTTCGGGGCGAACGCCCTACAGGTCTTCACCCAAATTCGCATTCCGATGGCGATGCCGATGGTGATCGTGGGATTGATGGTGGGCTCCATCTTCGGGCTTCTGACGGCCGTGGGCGCAGAGATGGTTGGCGGGCAGGACGGCATAGGCAGCAGGCTCACGTACTACTCGTCGCTGATCCAGATGCCGCAATTCTTCGCTTGCATCGTGATCCTCGCCGCGATCGGGCTGGCGATCTACCTGTTTTTCCACTGGGTAGCCCGGAGGTTCGCCGGCTGGGAAGCCTGAGGCGAGGTCGGCTTTGCAGCGTCTGTAACGGGCGTATACAGACCCACGAGCGTTCCTTCGGGGTCGCGAAACTGAGCTGCGCGGTTACCCCATGGCATCATCTTCGGCTCGTGCACGACTTCCAATTCATCTTTTAGCCTTGCGAACTCGGCTATGACATGCCGCCCCTCATGCTGACATCCGATGAGATCGAGGCTGTCGTGCTCGGAGCTCAGTGGGTAGCGGGCCGATCCGACGGGGTTCTCTCCAATGCGGCTCGCGATATGGTCGCGAAGATTGCCGTACTGTGTGGCCGGTAATCCTTGGCTACGCCGAGACGAGCCGCTTGCTGATTGCATGTGCGAGCTGCGTCGAAGCTTCCGGCATTTTTGCACGCACAGGATCATCAAGGCCGAGTTGCTCTCCGAGAACAACGGCTTGCGGCAAGGCGAATTACGCCGCCACTGGCAGGTTTGGCGAGAGAAGATACGACGCCTTGATTGACTCCTAAGCCAGTGCCACTCCTCTGTGAAGGCGCTTCCGGTCACGGCAGCCAGCCGCAGTCGCCCTCGTGCCATGTTTACGTGGTGAGCCAAGGTTGATCTTTCGATTCCCTCGAGTGCCCTGGGGACGGAATGCGTCGCCTTGAGCAAGCGGTTCTAGCCCGGCAGGTCGAGCGGTTCCTCGGCGTCAATAGCCTGGACCGCTTCTCGCATCCGCTGAAGCATCTTTACGAGCTTGTCCTTCTCGCCATCGATGAGAGCGCCAAACATAGTCGCACGAACCTGATCGCGAACCACCTGCGCCTCCGCCAGATCGTGGGTGCCCTTTTTCGTCAGCCTCAGGGTCTTCGCTCGGCGATCGGCTGGGTCGGGCGTTCGCGTAATGAGGCCGTCGCGCTCGAGTGCGTCGAGCGCTTCGGTAATTGTTCGCGGTGAATAACCCAGTGCTGTTGCAATATCGGACCATCGGGCGCGCGAAGTGTGCTGGATGACTTCCATCAGCCGGCTCTGCGCGAGCGAGACCCCCTTCTCCCGCATCAGTCGATCTTCGATGCGCATCCCAAGAGCCGTTAAGCGTCGAAACTCCGACGCCAATGCTTGATCATCAATCACGTCGCCGAGATCCTCTCAAGTCGGCCGCCTTCGCCTCCATTTCGATCGAGAAGCTGCAAAGTCGTCGCGCGACGCATAGGGGTCCTGGGTGCCCGACATCATGAGCACCCTCGAGGCAATGGGGCCGTCCTGACCGCCATTCGACCGAATATAGCCAGGGTGAAAGCCGATCGCCGCCAGAATGGGGCGCACCTGCACGGGCCAGCTCAAGGACAGTGATGCCGCCCTGGCAGAAGCCGACCGCCGCAAGGCGCGAAGCATCGACGAGCGGCTGCGCCGCCAGTGTGCGAAGCCCCGCCGTGGCGCGCTCTAGGAAGAGCCCCGGCGTTTCCACCAGCTTTGTATGGCGGACCACCATCTCTTCACGAGGAGAACCTCGAATTCCATATAAATCGAGCGCGAACGCGGCATAGCCAAGTTCGGCAAGGGCTTCCGCGCGCGATTTGACATGATCGTTCACACCAGGAGCATCATGAGCAACGAGAGACGCCCGGCACGGGCCGGTCCGTCTCGGGTATGGCGAAAAAGCCGGAAGCTTCGCACCGCCACAGTCGTAAACGATAGGTTGGAGGCTCATCACTTTACCACCCGCTAGTCCTCGTGGCCGGATCTTCACTATTCGAGGGGCTGCCCTGCCACCGCGGAGCGGTAGCGACCGAAAGGCGGCTCCGTGGGGCATTGGGGGGGTAGACGTGCCAACCCATGACATCTCAATTGGCGCCGTCTGAGCTCGGCGAGCCGAGTGCACCCTTGCGGGCGTCGCTCACCGTCAGCCAGACCGCCGCTACGAGGAAGTAGAACGCACCGAAGGCGGCGTAAGGGGCCACGGTGGCGATGCCAACAAGGTCGGCCCCACCGGCCATCTTCACGAAGAAAAGACCGGCCACAACGGACTGCGCACCGCTTAGTATCATTGCCCATTGAGCACCATTGGATTTCCAGCGGCGGGCGGCGGTCGCGAGCTGAAAGAGGCCGGCGATCCCGGCCCAAAGGCCAAAGACCACGAGTACGCCGTTCATACTGTTCCCGAGTTCGACGGCCACCGCAACCGCGGTTATCGCGCTAGCGATGAAATTCAGGAGCTGCGTGTAGTTGCGGCTGAGACCACCGTTGCGTCGGGCATCTACGAAATTTGCGAATGCGTCCCACGCCGGATAACCGACCAGCATGATAGCGGCCAGCGTGGGTATATTCTTCGCGACAGCGAAGGCTAGTGTCCTGATTCCGAAGTTTCTATCCACATCTCTGCTGGACGTCGACGGTTCTTTGGCAGAAGCGCTGGATTG
>NZ_LMUG01000022.1:0-4355 GCF_009766125.1 Acidisoma sp. S159 | reverse complement strand
TCCTTATGCGCACTCATAAGGACGACCTTAAGCGCGCTCGATCATACCAACGCCAGGCGGCCACCGGCGGATGGATACGATGCGGGCGCCGCACTTGGCGTTGTGGCGGCCGCTTAATTCATCGATGAAGCGGCGATAAGCCGCCAAATCGACGAAGTCGCGTGAGCCGCGCATCAGCACGCTGTCCTCGACGGCCTTCTTGAGGTACCCGTGGGAACTCTCGACCGAGCCATTCTCGTGGGCGATCCCGCTGTTGTTGCGGGTTGGCTCCATGCCTAATGCGCGCACAGGGCGTCGTAGCGCGTGGTCAGGTCCACGCGGGCCTCGTCATCGAGGTTGCGAAAGGCCGCCGACAAACTGTCGCTGCGATGTTCTATTGGCGCACCGCCCAACGCCCACAGAGCGTTCTTGATCTTGACGCGGGTCAAGCGGACCTCGCGTTTAAAGCATTGGGCACACGCAATTGCGAAGCGGTCAGGCCCAGGCAAGGCACGCGTAGCGCTTGCCAGGAAGCTTTCCGTAGTCCTGCACAGCATATGGCGGTCAGGTGAGACGTTCCGCTGGTCGGAGCAGGCCGTGGAAGCCTGACACAACCTTAACGAGGTTCACTCGAGCGACCCGCTGGCGCCAGTGTGAGTTGTCCACCGGGGCGAGGGTGCGGGCTGGCTGCGAGGGACGCCGTTGGACTGCGTGCGTTGCACGCGAGTCCGTTGTGGACATTGCACCGCCTGTGCTTCGGACCAGATGTTGCGGCGGCATACGCTGACCGCGTAGAGAACCGTGACCCCGCGAAAGCAACGGCGACTAGTAAAAGGCGTTGACAACGGAGACGCGATTACAGAACGGCCCGCGGGATTCAAGGGGTTGTACGAAAATGGCGACGCGATTGCGGTCATGTGTTCGGCCTTTACGTGCGCTGACATGACCGGTGGCTCAGATGGGTTCCGCGAACGACATCCAAACAATTCTCCGGCATAGTGCTGCCCGGGTTCAACGCGGTTGTCGTCCGTCGGGTCGACCGATCACCATCTTCCTTGAGCTCTTGAATCCGTGGCATTGGCGCGCGAGCTACTCGGTGATCGGCGGACGCCGATTCTCTTCGCCACGCGCACCAGTGGTGGACCCGCTGCTCAATCGAGGAGCGTATAATTTCCACTTCCGTCACTGCTATGTGTTCCACCCGACGCGCACGCGCCCAACGATTCTTCACCTGCGAAGTGCAGCACTTGGCACTTCTGACACCAATTCCAGCCGGATTGACCGAGCGCACCTGGATCGTTGTTTATAAGAACGTAATCCGCACTGCCCGTACTAGAGTGAAGGCCACCTGCTGCACATACACTAGGTTGTACACCACCGAAGTGCAGCAACTGACATTTATTACACCATCGCCAGTCATGTTGACCGGACGCGCCTCCGTCAAAGAGGTAGTCGCCACTACCGTCAGACGCATGCTCACCTCCTACAGCGCAGATCCCTCCATTCCCGCTTCCAGCAAAGTACATGCCCTGACACTTTAGGCACCGCCGCCACCCACTTTGCAGATCGCCTTCCTGAAAATAGCCAGCGGGGCCATCAGCTACCGAAATTTCTTGACCGTGGCGTTCAACGCTAAGTAAGCGCTGTAGCTCAAATTCCTGTTGTTGGTTGTTTCGCGAGAGCTCCAGTCCCTGGACTCTCCCAGAAAGCGTAGACCCATCTGATAAGGCCAACACCAAGTCAAAGTTAAACCTCCAAGTATCGTGACCATTCGGAGTGATTCTGATTGTAAAGTTGCCGTTCTGCAGCAGATCAGATGTCTGGCGATTGAGGATTACAAGCCCAAAAGGGCCTTCGTCCTTCTGAACGACGTTGAGGTGACCATAATCACTATCGACCTGCGCGCATACCAACCCGTTTACGTCACGAACTGTCAGGGTAACATGCGTGTCATCATACTTATCGTCGTCGTTGAAGTGAAATGATACACTAGCCTGTGCAAGTCTAGCAGCCATTTTGACCCCCAAAGCAAGCAACGACTTCTTTGTCCCTCCTGTACGAGGGGCCTGACCGTCCCTTTGACAAACAATAACAGAAGACGGCACGCTGGTGAAGAGCCCTGCCCGGGAGCGGACATTGCGAAATCAGGAACTTTCTCAATGCCACTCGATGCAACGCTGTCAATGAGTTACGTTTTCTAAAACGACATACCCGAGCAGGCCCGCAAAATTTTAACCTTGGATACGTCCGTATCAGCATCTACGGGCACACGCTCGCTGCGCGGCATCAGCAGCAGCCTGCCTACGCAGCGCGGAACTTCTTCAACACGGCTGATTGCCTCTCTGAGGGTCAGACCAAAGATCAATACCCGCGATGTTCGTCCGAGCCACTCGGGCCCAGCTCGTCGGCACTGCCACGTCGAGGATTACCGAGTTTGCGGCCAACACACTTAGATGCTATGTTCGGACAAGTACCAGCTTACTTCAAAAGTAGTAACCTTACTCCAAAAGTAGTAATTGGACTCCACATGAGCTTTCTGGACATCCAAGGCACATGCCCGGTCTGTGGACCTGACGCCCATTTCGTGGCGGCAGACAGTTGGCTGCGGGACAGTTTTGGTTGTACTCGCTGTCACTCGTTGCCGCGGGAGCGCGCTATGATTTCGGCCATCGACATGTATGTGCCGAATTGGCGCGATCTCCTGATCCACGAAAGTTCACCAGTCTGGCGAGGTGCAAGCGTTAAATTACATGACGAAGCCAAAGGCTACTCGTTCTCGTATTTCGATCCGCAACGGCCGCTTGGTGGCCCACATTTTGTCAATGGCGCGGTCAATCAGGATATCGAAAGGATGACGTTCGAGGATGAAAGCTTCGATATGTTCGTTACGCAAGACGTATTCGAGCACATCTTTCGACCTGATCTCGCCATCCGGGAAATCGAAAGGGTACTTAAGCCCGGGGGCTACTACATTATGACCGTGCCGCTCGTGAACAGGGAGCGGCACTCGGAACGGCGCGCCGAATTGCAGAACGATTCGATCAATTATATTAAACCGGCGGCGTTTCATGGCGATCCCGTCAACGCCAACGGCACCCTCGTGACAATTGATTGGGGCTTTGATGCTTGCGGCTATTTGAGCCATCACAGCGGCATGCGTTGCGCTGTGCTAGTAATCGAGGATCTTAGCAGAGGAATTCGAGCAGCCTACAACGAGATTGTTGTCATGCAGAAAGGTTCGTGGAGGGCGATTTAGCGGCATAGCGGGACCGCCAGCCGCTGCGGCAGTAAAGATCAAACGCCACCGGGCATCGCGGGAGTGGGCCTGGGCCTGGGCCCGCATGATAGGCAGGAGGCAGGAGGGCGTGCGGTTAGTTTTGATCCGGACGCTACCTTGACTGGGATCAGCGATGGAGCGACCACAACACAGGCGTGCCCTACCCCGCTCAGGTGACTCCAAATGCCGTAGCCACCTATCCCTCCCTCCGGCAGCGGCCGTTTTCCGATATTTGAGGATTTGCAAGAGGTTATCGGCGCCCGTGGCGTGATGGTGAGAAGTGTCATAAAGAAAAGCTAATTGACACGAGATTAGGTGTCAGGCGGCGGAACAAGTCGTGGCCTGAAGCGCTCAAGCGGCAGATCGTGACGGCCTCCCCGGCGCTAAGGGCATCGGTGTAGAAGGTTGCGCGGCAGTTCGACGTGAACACCAACCTCGTCTTCGCTCGGCGCAAGCGCTATGGCGAGGAGCCGGATGCAGGGGCGCCGCAGCTTGTGCCGCTTGTAGTGACGCCGGACCAGCCGGTAACGGCGCCTTGTTCGCTCACGGCCGACCTTATAGAGATCGATCTTCCGCGCGGTTACCGGATCCGGATCAGCGGCAATATCAAAGCCTCCACGCTGCGTGTCCTGCTGCACGTGCTGGACCGGAGAGGATTGCATTCCCAGCGAGCGTGGGTGTATGGCTGGCGGTCGGGCGGACGGATGTACGTCGCGGCATGAACGATTTTGCACTGCAGGTTCAGCAAGCGACGGGCCGAGATCCGCATGCGGGTGGTCTCGACGTGTTCAGAGGAACCAAAGGCGACCTCGGCAAAGTTCTTTGGCACGACGGTGTTGGCATGTCGCTCTATGCCAAGTAACTGTTTTCATACTACATCCGTTGACCTTTGATCGGAGCATTTAGACGAGTTGGCGTGTTGGAGCGCAGCAGCCCGATCGACGAGATGGTCCCATCGGCTAGACTGTTTGACCAGCGTGTGCGGAAGCGTACAGGTGACGATAGCCGTCGTACGTATGCTTAGGCCGTGTGGACGGAATCCCTGACATGCGTTTCTGACGGATTCCCGAATCGGGTTTTGTTCGAATCACTGCGTGAC